>JAQBRP010000003.1 GCA_028286405.1 Candidatus Saccharimonadota bacterium | reverse complement strand
TTTGGTGCGGATGAGAGGACTTGAACCTCCATGGGTTGCCCCGCTAGCTCCTAAGGCTAGTGCGTCTACCATTTCGCCACATCCGCGTTTTGGTGAACTGGTCTATTTTAGCCAATTCGCCGCTGTTTGTCATCAGCGGTTATTGACAAGCGGGCCTTGCCTAAGCAATAGTTACGGTTACCAATGGCCAACAAATTACCTGCTTCTAGAACCATGACACCAAGTTGGGACCTTTTTAAACCAAACCTGGCATTGGTTCGTGAACATTATATTGGAGTTATTTATTTGTTTTTACTACCCAGCTTAGTGGGCGTACTGGGTAGCACGCTTATCGGCGCACCGGTAGCCGTTAATGGAAGCCTACAGCTTGCTCCTGGTCAGACCGTTGGACTGGCATTACTACTCGTAAGTATGGTCTGGCAGCTAGTAAACATTGGCCCTCTCACCGTCTTTCAGTTGCGGGCAGCTGCTGGTAAAACTGATTCCGTTGGCTCCTATTACCGCTTGGGTCTACGCTACGACTGGAGCCTTATTATGTACTACATCGTGTTCGGCGTGCTGGCTATTGGTGGCCTCATTCTATTCATTGTCCCGGGCCTGTTTGTGATTCGTCGATACTTCCTGGGAACTTACTTGTTGGTGGACCAAGATTTACCCTTTGGCGAAGCCCTTAAGCAGTCGGCCGACATGTCTAAGCCATACAGCGGAGCCATCTGGGGCATTATTGGCGTACAGGTTGCCCTGATTTTCGCTGCTGCTCTCGCCCAGAGCGCCCTCTCCTACTTTGGCATTATTATTGGCGAACTCATCGCCTGTTCTTACGTATTCCTGTCGGTGCTCCGTTACCGCGAAATTAAGCCCGCCGCCAAGGCACCAAAAGCCTAGACCTTACGCTCGTAGACCCGCAAACTGCCATCACCGTAAGATTTGTTGCTTAGCAGCTCAAACTTACCAAACCTTGGTAGTATTTCCTGCTTGCCGGGCCACGATAGCACCAGCCGACCGCCAACTTTACAGACGCTGGCCAATGATTCTATAAGGTCATACTGTAAGTCGTCATAGGGCGGGTCCAGCAGTATGAGGTCAAAGCTCTCCCTTGAGCGGCGGAGCCAGCTGCCAGCACCAGCTTTAATTAATCTCACTTGGCTTCCTAGTCCTAGCAGATCAATGTTTTCAGCTAGCGTTCGCTGGGCGTTGCGGTCTTGCTCAATAGCTAGAGCGCTGGCTGCACCGCGACTAATAGCCTCAAACGCCAGGGCACCAGTACCCGAAAAGGCGTCGAGCACTGTGTAATCATCAATATCGCCAAGCATATTAAACAAAGCACCACGCATTTTATCGCTCATTGGGTGCGTGCGGTGACCTCGCGGCGAGTTGAATAACCGGCCGCCAAGCGTGCCAGCAATAACTCTCACGCCTGTTGCTCCTTTTTAGCGTCCAGCAATGCGCCGTACCAAGCTAAGCTAACGGCCCGAGCCAGTGCCGGAGCGAGCTCACGACGAACCCGTCGGCCTAAGCTGATCGTCCAGCCGCTGACATAAAAATCATCATATAGTTCCAGCCGAGCGACTTCTTGGGCTATCGAACGGTACCAGGCCGCAACGCCCAGTTTAGAAAATCGTTCAACGTCAGCTGTAGTGGGCGCTGATTTAAGTAAACGCAGTGGTGCAATCAAGGTAGAAACACCCCATTCAAAGGCTACATGAGTCGAAAACACACCTTTAGGCCCCCAGAATTTCCAATTGTTTGAGGCCTGGTGGCGCAGCGTTTCACCCGGAAACAGTATTTTTTCTTTAACGGTTGTACGGGTTTCCATTCCCTGACCACCCCGCAGTTCGACGAGTTTTTCTTCGTACGGGTAATGGTGGGCCGGCGTTAGACCGTCGACCACGGCGTGGGCCAGCCAGGCCGCTTCGAACGATGCACGCACCGTGTCTTTAGCCGCTAGGGCCTTGGTGAGCAAGCGATAATGCTCTTCAATTAGCTGCAATAACTGGTTATCTTCCATATCAAAGGGCTGAAAGTAATGCCAGGGCTCGTCTTTGGCCGGGCTTTTGCGCTTAATGGCGTCGGGGCCATTGTCGCCTTCAAAGTGAATAATTTGGCGAATAGACGGAAAGCTGCAGCCCGGCAATAAGCGCTCAAGGTTGCGGCGAGCAACCCGATCAATCTTTTGATGAGCGCCTAAAAGCGCTCCCGATATCGGTGAAATGGTGGAACCAGAATACATTAGTTGAGATTTGTCACGGTCTGGAGGCGCGTAATTGTCTGCGCCAACGTAGTATAGTGTAACAAATTTTCTTCTCGCTTAATGAACGCCTTGGCCGCCTTTTGGGCTTCGGCAATCAGCACAGTGTCACTTAACTGGGCGATGCGTAGGTCGAGGGCACCGTGCTGCAGCGTGCCATAAATAGCCCCCGGACCACGCAGCTGCAGGTCAAGTTCACTGAGTTTAAAGCCGTCGTACGTCGATTCAAAAGCCCGCAATCGGCGACCCGGTGCCTTTGAGTCGCTGAGCAAAGCGTAGCAATAGCTCTGGTGCGCACCACGACCAATCCGACCGCGTAACTGGTGCAGTTGGGCCAGACCGAAGCGCTCGGGCGTTTCAATCAGCATTACTGACGCATTAGGGATGTCGACGCCCACCTCAATCACCGTCGTAGACACTAAAACGTCCAGCTCATGCCGCACGAATTGTTCCATAACTGCTTGCTTGTCAGCCGGCTTCAGTTTGCCGTGCAGCAGTCCCACCCGCCACTTTTTGAGCTCATGCTGGCGCAGACGTTCATAGGTTGCCTCGGCAGACTGCGCATCCAAAACGGCAGACTCAGCAATCAGGGGGCAGACCACAAAGGCTTGGCGGCCAGCTTGTAGTTCGGCCTGCACCTTGTCGAATAATTGCGCCTGGGAGTTCGGCGAGACCAGTTCGGTTTGGACTTCTTGCCGTCCGGCTGGCTTTTCGCGCAGCACCGAGATGTCCATTTCGCCGTACAGCGTCAGGGCCAGCGAACGTGGAATCGGCGTGGCCGTCATGCTGAGTACATGGGGCATGTGGCCCGACTTCAGCATCAGGGCTTTGCGCTGATCGACGCCAAAGCGGTGCTGCTCATCAATAATTACTAGCGCCAGCTTGTGCATATCAACGCTATCTTGAATCAGCGCTTGGGTGCCGACAATACACTGAATACGACCGTCTTTAATGGCTTCCCGGGCGGCCGTCTTCTGAGCAGTTTTCATACTGCCCACCAGCAGTCCAACACGATCCTGGTGCTTTTTGTCGCTCAGTAGCAAGGCCAAAGTATTGGCATGCTGGCGAGCCAATAGTTCGGTGGGGGCCATAAAGGCCACTTGGTAGCCCTGGTCCATTGCCATAACTGCGGCCATGGTAGCCACTACGGTTTTACCAGACCCTACATCACCCTCGACCAGCCGATTCATCGGCGTGGGACGCTCCATGTCGGTAAAGATTTGCCAGGCCGTAGCCCGCTGGCCATCAGTTAGCGTAAACGGCAGCTGGCTCACAAACAGCTTGGCAAGCTCGGGCTTGAACTGTACTGGTAGCGCTCGCTCCAGTTGCAGCTCTTGTTTGGCATACTGACTAGCTAGGCTGAGTCCGAAGACCTCTTCAAAGCCCAGGCGACGCTTAGCTACCGCTAGCGCTTCGGCGCTTTCTGGAAAGTGCATGGTATGCACCGCCGTCGAGTAGTCCAGTAGGTCGGCTTCGTCAATCAGCCACTGGGGTAATGTTTCGTCCAATGTCAGTTTCGGCAAGGCGTCGGCCACTGCCGCCCGAATTTGGCGCGAGGTGAGGCCCTTTGTTTCTTTATATATAGGTACAATCCGCGCTGTATTTACGGTGAACTCTTGGGCTAACTCAATAGTAGGGTTAAGCAGCCCAAAGCGCTGGTGGCTGAGCTCATAATTGCCCGAAATAAAGTATTGCTGCCCGGGCTTAATGCTGTTTGCCCGGTAGGGCTGGTTAAACCAAACCAAGCGCACTACGCCGGTGGCATCATGGGCCTGAGCCTCGGTAATGTGCATGCCTCGGCGAACATAGCGGCTGGTAATCGTGTCAATGGTGCCACTCAGCGTTACCGCCCCAGGTTTAAGGTCTTTCATGGTGACCACCTGTGAGTAATCGTCGTAACGACGTGGCCAGTAGGTTACTAAGTCGCCAACAGTCTTAAGGCCCAGCACCCCAAATTTAGCGGCCGCCGCCGGTCCTACGCCCTTTAACTCCGTTAGCACTGTACTGAGCATCATTGTTACTTAAGTATACAGATTGATCATGAGAACTGCTGGACAGTCATCATGGGAGTGTCTAACTTATTGTTGGCGAGCGACAGCCACGCTGTTTTTGCCGCGGCGCATAACTAAAATGCCGTCATGGAAATCAGAAGCGGTAAGCGCCTGCTTATCGGCGGTAATACGATCATTATTAACGGTAATTGCACCTTCGGAAACAAAGCGGCGAGCCTCGGTATTACTGCTGGCCAGGCCAAGGGTTACGATTGCTTCAAGTAGTGGCGCATCGGCCGCAATTGGTGTTGATTCAAAAACGTTCTTAATAAGGGTAAAACCAGCATCGTCGAGCAATTGGCCGCCAAATAATAGCTCAGTGGCTTTGAGCACTTGGCCGACAACCTTTTCACCGTGCACTATTTTGGTAACCTCGTAGGCCAGGGCCTTTTGGGCGGCCCGGGATGCTTTATTGGCGTTAAACTCGTCCATCAACGTAGCCACGTCTTCGGGACTCAGTAAGGTGTAATACTTCAGGTAATCTTCAACGCCCTCGTCATCAACGTTCAGCCAGAACTGATAAAAGTCGTAAGGACTGGTCTTAGCGGCGTCAAGCCAGACAGCGCCGTCTTCCGATTTGCCAAACTTGGCACCGGTGGCCTTGTTAACAACTAACGGAGCCGACCAAACATGCGCTTCGTCACCAGTCAGGCGACGGATTAAATCAACACCAGTAATACTGTTCCCCCACTGGTCAGCGCCAGCTAGCTGTAAATCGACGCCCATTTCACGGTGCATGTGCAAGAAATCGTAACCCTGTATAAGTGAATAGCTGAACTCGGCGTAACTAATGCCAGCGCCGTCTTCGCCCAGGCGGGACTGTACAAAGTCGCGGCCCAGCATTTGGCGCATCGGTACGTGCTTGCCAACATCACGCAAAAAGTCCAGGTAGCCAACGCCCTTAAACCAATCGTAGTTATCGACCAGCTCAAACGGCAAATCGCCGAGCACTTGCTTATACTGGGCGGCGATAGCCTGCTTGTTCAAAGCAATTTGCTCAAGTGTTAAGAGGTTGCGTTCCTGCTTTTTACCGTCGGGGTCGCCAATCATACCGGTAGCACCGCCGACCAGTAGCACCGCTTTGTGACCATGAGCAATAAAGTGACGGACCATCATAACTACGGCTAGGTTGCCGATAGTCATCGAGTCGGCACTGGGATCGACCCCCAAATAAAAGGTAATCGGCTGGCCGTCGAGTACGGTAATATCTTTATACGTTGTTTGGTTGACGAAGCCTCGCCAGGTTAGTTCTTCAGAGAGTGTCATAGTGCCTAACAGTATAGCTGAAGGAAGCGTGCCCACCAATAACCTCGTTCTTGAGCTTGTGGCAAACCGGTGGACGACCACCACAAGTGCAAGAGTGCGCGTGAAAGTTAACAGAAATATCGTTCGCCACGCCACCTGAGCAAAGGCTGAGAAACCATAAAAATTATGAGCATGTTTTGAACTAGCTTTGCTATAATGCTTACAGATTTCATGACACAAGGGGTGCAACATACATGAACAAACCAAAAGGCCCGACCGGTCGTCGGCGCTCCAGTTCCAGCTACGGTAAAAATAGCATCAAGTTAAACAGCAGCTTAAGCGATCGCCGCAAGGCCAAGCGCCAGGGTCGTGCTGCGGCGCGTGCTGAATACTTAAGCACCCTGCCTAAAGAACGCTGGAAGCGTATTGCCTACCGCTTGCAACCCAAGCGTGTGGCCGCCTACTGGTTTAGCCGCGAAGGCGGTATTATGGCGCTCAAGATTATTGGTGTCAGCATTGTGGTTTGTTTCTTCTTAACGGTTGGGCTGTTTGCCTACTTTCGTAAGGATCTACCTAAAATTAAAGATATCTCTGGCGGCAACCTCGGCGGCAGCATTACCTATTATGACCGCACCGGCCAAACCGTACTGTGGCAGGACTATGACGCTGTTAAGCGTATCCCGGTTAAAAGTGATCAAATCACCGACTATCTAAAGAACGCCACCATCGCCATTGAAGACAAGAACTTTTATAACGAAGGTGCCTTTGACGTCCGTGGCATTATGCGTGCTGCTATTAATGATGTCACCAATAGTGGGGGTAGCCTGCAGGGTGGTTCGACCATTACCCAGCAGCTGGTTAAGCTCAACGAAAACTGGACCAATGACCGAACCATTTCGCGCAAGGTGAAGGAATTAATTCTGGCCGTCGAAATGGAGCGCGAATACACCAAGAACGACATTCTGACCGGCTACCTTAATATTGCACCGTACGGTGGTATTGAATACGGTGCTGAGTCGGCCGCCCGTGACTACTTTGGCACTGACGCCAAGAGCCTAACACTGGCCCAAGCCTCTATGCTAGCCGCCATCCCAAAGTCGCCCAGTCGCTTTTCGCCCTACAGCAGCCCCCGATTTAACCCATCAGCTGGCGGTACCTTTAACGAGGAGGGCTTACTCGGTCGCCAGCACTACATTCTTGATTTAATGGTTGAGCAGGGCTACATTACAAAAGCTCAAGCCGAAGAAGCCAAAGCCGTTGATGTTTTGGCCCAAGTGAAACCACTCAGCTCCAAGTTCAGCAATATGAAAGCGCCCTACTTCGTTTTGGCTGCCAAGCAAGAACTCGAAGAAAAGTATGGTGCTGAAACCGTTGCTCGTGGCGGCTGGAAAGTCACCACTACCGTGAACATGGACTTACAGACAACTGCCGAAAACCTGGCGCTCAAGAACCTGGCGAACGTCAAGAAGTACAAAGGCGATACCGAAGCTATGGCCGCTCAAGACGTCAAAACTGGCCAGATGGTTATGTTGGTCGGTGGACAGGACTTCACCAACCCCGAATTCGGCGAGCTGAACTACGCCCAGTTAAACATTTCGCCCGGCTCCAGCTTTAAGCCCTACGACTACGCGACCTTTATTGAAAACCACACCAATGCTGGTGCCGGCTCGGTGCTCTACGACGTCCAGTCTCCAATTCCGGGCTACCCATGTACCAACAAAGCCAAACCCAAAGACGGTGGCAACTGTTTGACTGACTACGACTTCCGTTACCCCGGCGCCCTCAGTATTCGCTACGCGCTGGCTGGTTCGCGTAACGTTACCGCCCAAAAGGCCATGCTCAGCGCCATACCAAACGACAAGAGCCAGGACCGCGTTAAATCCATCAACAAGACCATCTCGACCGCCAACGCCATGATGGGCGATGACAACGCCTACAAGTGCTACAAGAGCGGTACCGACGTCCGTATTGGCAGTAAGTCCGACCAAAAGCAATGCTTTGGCTCCTCGGCCATTGGTGACGGTGCCTACCTGCACCTTGACGAGCACGTTAACGGTCTGGCTACCTTTGCCCGCATGGGACAACAAATTCCACTGACGTACATCCTGAACATCACTGACTCTTCCAACAAGAGCATTTACAAGTGGACGCAGCCGAAGGCCAAGCAAGTAATTAAGGAAGACACGGCCTATATCATTAACGACATCTTAAGCGACCCAAAAGCCAGCTACTTACGGCCAAACTACAAAATTCAGAACTGGAATGGTTGGAAGATAGCTGTTAAAACCGGTACCACCAACTTCAACTTCGATGGTCTGATGGCCTCCTGGAATACCCAGTATGCCGTAGCCAGCTGGGTCGGACACCACACCCGCAACGTAGAAATGAACCCTGGCGGCATGGAAGCCATGACTGCCCCCCTCACGCAAGGCTGGATGAAAGAAGCGCTCACCAAGCTCAACACGAAGCCAGTTAACTGGACACAGCCATCGAGCATTAAAGCAGAAAGTGCTTACGTACAACGCACCCACGTTGGCCTTAGCTCTGTCGAGCCTGGACCATCGCCAGACCTCTTTCCCTCATGGTATGTAGCTAAGTCTGGTGCCTCCAGCACTGCCACCATTGACAAGGTATCTGGTGGATTGGCCACCAGCTGTACCCCTCCCGCTGCCAAGCAAGACGTGGGCGGTGCTAACGACAACAACTTCTCAGCTGACGAATTCTACCCAGTCGGCAAGGCGGCCGACAGTAGCAGCACCGCTGCGGCTACCAACGATAATGTCCACAATTGTGACGATGCTAAGCCATCAATCACCCTGACGGCCGACGATCCCTGTAACAGCACGGCCAACGCCGGCCAAGGTTGTACGATAACCGTTGTAGCCAGCCAAGGCACCCACCCACTTGGCGGCACTGCCTTTGGCGGAACAGTTAGTGTTAGCGTCAATGGCACCGTCATAGGCACCCAAGGTGTCAGCGACTCCCCAAGCACCAAAACCTTCTACTACAAACCGACCACCAGCGGCACGGTATCTATAACCGGAACCGTAACCGACAGTGTTCTGTACGAAGCTACCACCAGCACGAGCGTCAACGCCATTGCTGCACCCCAGACCGGCATGACCAATAACTCCAACGCCAACCTAGCCAGCTTCCAACGCGGTGCCCAACAAACCACCAGCGGCCCTGGCCCCGCTGGCAACAAGAACAAGCAAAAACCGCACGCCGCTAGCCGACGCGGCTAGCTCAAAACTACTTTTCTAGAAACTGATTTAACGCGCTGCGCACATCAGGCACACCGTGCAAGAAGGTTGGTTTTTTACTGGCCTGCTTGTCGACTGGGCCAATAGCGGCCTCAAAGCCCATCTTACGTGCCTCAGCGATACGTTTTTCGATATGTGGAACATGCCGCACTTCGCCCGACAAGCCAACTTCACCAAACACCACAGCGTTCGACTTTAGCTGCAAACCACGCGCCGCCGAGCCGATGGCTAAACAAACAGCTAGATCAGCTGCTGGCTCTTGCAAACGAATGCCGCCCACAATATTGATATATATGTCATACTCGGC
Organism: Candidatus Saccharimonadota bacterium; assembly: GCA_028286405.1. Taxonomy (GTDB): domain Bacteria; phylum Patescibacteriota; class Saccharimonadia; order Saccharimonadales; family UBA4665; genus JAGQNO01. Next base: position 40,811 of record JAQBRP010000003.1, on the reverse strand, counting down.
CAAGTTCAGCTTGGTACGACGCTCTAGCATGGCTACCAGCAGGTTTAGCCGGTTCAGGTCCATGCCGCTGGCGGCTCGCTTAGGGTAGCCATAGCTGGTCTTATTTACTAAGGCCTGAACTTCAACCAGTAGTGGTCGGGTACCTTCCAGCGTTGCCAATACGATTGAGCCGTCGGTTACTTGGCGTTCCGCCAGCAATGCGGCCGACGGATTACTGACTGGCTGTAGACCTTCGTTAACCATTTCAAAAATACCAGCCTCATTAGTTGAGCCGAAACGATTCTTTACGGCCCGCAGTATTTTGAAGCCGCCATAGCGGTCACCTTCCAGCTGTAGCACGGCATCAACCACGTGCTCCAGTACTTTTGGCCCAGCAATTGAGCCTTCCTTAGTCACGTGACCAACAAGTAATAGCGCTGTGTTTGACTGCTTTGCGGCCGCGGTCAGAAGCTGAGTGCTATTGGTAATTTGCGAGACACTACCAGCGGCCGAGGCAATCGCCGAACAGCTCAGGGTTTGAATAGAATCAATAACGATTAGTTGGTACTCGCCGCTGGCGACGGTTGCTGCGATGTCATCCGCCGAAGTACTAGTGGCCAGTTTGAGCGTTTTACTGCCAGCGCCCAAGCGCTCGGCCCGTGAGGCAACTTGATGGGCTGACTCTTCGCCGCTAACGTACAGGACTTTAGCGGTTTTTGATAAAGCGTGGGCAAACTGCAACAACAGCGTACTTTTACCGATGCCCGGCTGACCTGCCAATAACGTAACGCTCCCCGGTACAATACCGCCACCGAGCACGTCGTCCACTTCGGCGATGCCGCTCACCAAACGGTCTTCACGTCGCTTGGCAACAACCGCAATGTCTTGGGCGGCTAGTTTATGACCACTGTTAGCAACTGCAGCTAGCGCCGAAGGCGCAATTTGCTCCTCGAGCGTGTTCCACTCGCCACAGTGCGGGCAGCGCCCGCTCCAACTAGAGCTCGGCTCACCACAATTACTACAAACGTATCTTACTGCCGCCTTTTTAGCCATATAATCTAGTGTATCACTGTTGCTGAATGCCTGAGGAACTCAGCGACTGCACCAGCTGGCGCTCTTCAAAGGCAATGCTGTTACGCTGCTCTACCAAGCGATTGTAGTCGGCAATGAGGTTCTGTAAGCGCGTCACATTGGTGTTATAACTCACCACAGCCGCGTTAAAGCCGTCAACGCCGTTGTTATAGGCCTCGGCGTCACCATTGGCTTTGTAGCGGTTGAGCGTGTTGCGGCGATCTTGTAGATCGGCTTGCTGCGACTTAACGTCAGCTTCCAGTTGATCAATTTGGGTTTTCCAGCTGTTAAGCTGCGTGTCGCTCTGTTTGATTTGCTGCTGACGGCTAGTGAAGGCCTGCTCATACGAGCCGTAGTAGCCGGTCACCTTGCTGCGATCGGTGAAATACTGCTTGTAGTATTCATTGAGTTCGGTAGGCAGCGTGGCAATCTGCGTCCCAAAAATAGAATGCATTTCATTGACCAAGTCATTGGGCTCAGTCTTTTTATAGTCTTCGATGGTTTGCTTAATGGTTTCGTCGGTAAGCTGGTTGTGGTAGTAATCTTCGAGCAAGCTGTCGACACGCTGACGCTCGCCACTATCCAGGCGCTCATAGGCGGCGTGCAGCATTTCGTGAGCCGCTGTAACTTGTTGAATACCGGCGAGCTCGGCATTGGTCACCTGCAGCAAGTAAATGCCACGCTGGCCGCCCTTGTAGCAGCCCAACACCACCGTTTGCTCGGTGCCAGTGCTACAGAAAGACGAAAAGCTGGAGCGCTCTTTAAGCTCTGGATGGTTTACATAGTACACGTGCCGGGCGTAATCGGTCATGGTACCGTCGGTCGCCAACTGGGCCGCGGTAGTCGAGGGTGTGTAGTTGTACAGCCTTAGCCAGTCGTACATAGCTTGCCGCTGCCACCAGCCACCCAGCACCAAGGCAAGCAGAACTAGTACAGTAATGCCCGTGGCCCGGGAGGCTCTACGATGTTTGGTCGCTACCGTGGGTTTCATTGCTACTATAGTAGCATTTCAGCGGCTATTCGTTAGCTGTAACGTAGGACAGCTCACCACTCTTAGCGGCTACCTGCACAATGTCGCCCTTACTGTATTTGTCTTCCAGTAAGTCGAGGGCCACATGGTCTTCAATGGTGTCTTGAATTAGGCGACGCAACGGACGCACACCATTGTGTGGATCATAGCCGTGCTCCAGTAAGTATTGCTTGGCGGCGGCCGTTAGTTGCACGCTCAGGCCTTTGCGCTGCAAGCGAGTCTTGAGCTCGTCAATTTGCAGATCAATAATCTTGAAAATGTCTTTTTTAGTCAGGGCGCGGAAGACGATGGTCTTGTCGATACGGTTCAATAACTCAGGGCGCAGCAGCTTCTTGAGTTCTTCGCGTACCCGGCTTTCGTTAGCTTGGTGTAGCTCGTCAAGCTCCTTCAGGCCTTTGCCACGACTGGCACTAAAGCCAAAGCTGGCTTCTTTTTGCAGCTTGTCGGCACCGATGTTACTGGTCATGATGACAATAGTATTAGTAAAGTCGATGCGACGGCCCTTGGCGTCGGTCAAGTAGCCATCTTCCATAATCTGGAGCATCATGTTGAACACATCAGGGTGGGCTTTTTCGATTTCGTCGAACAGCACCAGGCTGTATGGCTGGCGGCGAATTTTGTCGGTCAGCTGACCGCCTTCGTCGTAGCCAACATAGCCAGCTGGAGCACCAACTAGGCGCGACACATTGTGGTGCTCGCCAAATTCGGACATATCAATCTTAACCATGTTGTTTTCGCTGCCGAAGAATTCGCGAGCCAGGACGCGCGCCAGTTCGGTTTTACCAACACCAGTTGGACCTAGGAAAATAAATGAGCCAATTGGGCGCTTTTCGCTGCCAATACCGCTACGATTACGGCGCACGGCTTTCGATACAGCGGTAACGGCTTCTTCTTGCCCAATAACGTATTTAGCCAGTGTTTTTTCGAGCGTCAGTAAGTACTTAGCTTCCGAGCGGATCACCTTCTTCACGGGCACACCAGTAATACGGGCGACTACATCGGCCAGGTCTTCGCTATTCATGGTAATTCGCCTTTGTTGCTTGCCGGAATCGTATAGTTTGTTCAGCTCCTCGTGAATCTGCGAAGCACGGGTCTTATGTTGAGCAGCTTGCTCATAGTTTTCGGCATCAACCGCTTCGTCGATGCGGGTATTGACCAGTTTTAGTTCCTTTTGCAGCTTGCGAACTTCGGGCGTGGTCTTGCCCTTGTCGACTCGCAAGTGAGCGCCTGTTTCGTCGAGTAAATCGATAGCTTTGTCGGGCATATAGCGATCCTGGATGTACCGCTTTGCCAAGTTCACGGTGTCTTCTAGCACTTCGTCACTAATTTTTACACCGTGGAAGGCTTCGTAGTGCTTACGCAAGCCCTTTAGAATGGCCAAGGTTTCCGATGGCGAGGTTTCGGGCACTTGAATTGGCTGGAAACGACGTTCCAGAGCGGCATCCTTTTCGATGTGCTTGGTGTACTCGGCAGTAGTCGTGGCACCAATCAGCTGAATACGGCCACGAGCCAACGCTGGTTTTAGAATGTTGCCAGCGTCCATGGCACCTTCGGCAGCCCCAGCACCAACAATCAGGTGCAGTTCATCAATGAATATAATGGTCTTCTTGTCTTTTTCGAGCTCGCCCATTACCTTTTTAAGGCGCTCTTCAAATTCACCACGGTACTTAGTGCCGGCAATCATGCCAGCCAGGTCGAGCATAATAATACGCTTGTCGAGCAGGCTGTCGGGGACGTCTTCGGCCACAATGCGCTGGGCCAGGCCTTCTACAATAGCCGTTTTACCAACGCCGGGCTCACCAATCAGCACTGGGTTGTTTTTGGTACGACGGTTCAAAATAGTAATTACCCGGCGGATTTGGTTTTCACGACCGACTACCGGATCGAGTTTGCCTTCGCGGGCCTGCACGGTTAAGTCAGTACCAAAGAAGTCCAGGGCAGTTTTTTTGGCCTTTTTGCCACGGCGGCGGCTACCGGCTTCGGTATCGTTTTCTTCGTATTGCTGGCGGTTTAGGAAGTGCTCCATCTCGGAGTTGAGGCCGTCAACGTCAACGTTCATGTCGCGCAGCAAAATTGTGGCCCGAGCGTTCTTCTGGCTCAAAATGCTGTACAGAATGTGCTCCGTGCCGCAGAATTCCTGGCCGTAGTCTTGGGCGACATCGTAGGCCATCTTCAGCGTCAGCTTAGCGGTTTCGCTGAGGCCTTTGGCACCCATATTGATAACTAGGGTTTTAGGTGTTAGGTTCAAGGCCATGCGAGCACGGTCGAGTGTTACGCCGGTGCCTTCCAGCAACTTAGCACCCATGGAAGAGTCCTGGGCGAGTACGCCAAGCAGCAAATGCTCGGTACCAACATAAGCGCTGCCAAAACTACGGGCAATGGCGTCAGCGTGCTTCAAGCTATTGAGCGCGTTGTTAGTTAAATGATTCAAAAATTCTTGGAAGTCTGGTGAATTTGGCATCATACTTTTTTATACCACCTTTCTGTGAGAGAAAGCTGTGACTTTTCCCTCTTGTTAAATGTGTATCTTTTGGCTCCCCTGAGCGCATACGATTCACTACATCTATCGTAGCCAATTAGCACTCTCACGTCAAGAGTGCTAATTACTCCACTTCTCGGCAATCAAACGTAAAGTCTTCAACCATAATTACCTCAGAGGGCTTATCTGGCGGGCTATAAGAAAAGACCTCCCGACTACTACGCCGCATAGCACCCTCGACCGTTACGGCCTGTCGTATGCCTTTCCACTCATCTTTAGCCTTCAGGGGTATGTCGTGGACATACTTCACCGTGACTTCATCTTCAAGCCGCGCACGTAAAAAGCCATGGACAAGGCAACTCTCACACTCAGGAGAGAGTTTTTCGCGTCCAACGATAACGGGGAGGCCACGACGAATCGGCCGCAATACGTTGAGCTGACAGCCCTCGCCCGTCATATCTATTCGCCGTGTTCTTCGATGGCTTCGAGCAGACTGTTTTCCAGTTCGCTCTTCTTCTTCAGCTTGGGAGCCTGGGGCTTCTGCTTTTGAACCTGGGCAGGTGCGGCAACTGGAGCTGGTGCAGCTTCAGTTGGGATAGCCTCAGGATTTTCGGGCTGAGCTACAGGCGCTGGTGTCAGCTTGTCGCCTTCGATGTCGAGCTCGTAGTCGGTTAGCTTGCTGGCAAGACGCACGTTCTGGCCGCCCTTACCAATGGCAATGCTGAGCTGGTCTTCAGGGACTTGTACGACAGCCTTCTTATTGGCTTCGTCGAGCTTCACGCTGCTGACCTTCGTTGGGCTCAGGGCGTTGGTGATGTAGTCAGAAATATTGTCGCTAAATACAATGATGTCGATTTTTTCTTGTTCGCCAATTTCACTCATAACCGCGTTTACACGGGTACCGTGGCCACCAACAAAGGTTCCAACCGGGTCAACGCCAGGGACGTTGCTCCAAACAGCAATCTTGCTGCGGACGCCGGCTTCACGGGCCAAGCCCTTGATTTCGACAGCACCGCTTTCCATTTCGGGAACTTCACCACGGAATAACCATTCAACAAATTCACGATTGCCACGGCTAACAACGAGCTGTGGGCCACGGAAGCCACGCTCAACATCCTTTAAGAACACTTTAAGGCGTTGGCCGGGGTAGTAACGCTCACCCTGAATTTGCTCGCTGCGGGGCATGATACCTTGGGCTTTACCGAGGTCGATGCGTACAATGTTGCCCTCAACACGGCTAACGGTAGCGTTAATAACGGTACCAATTTTATCTTCGTACTCTTCTAGCACAATTTCGCGTTCCGCTTCACGCAGACGCTGTAACACAACCTGCTTGGCAGTTTGAGCTGCTACACGACCAAAGTTTTCAACTTTTTCGTGCACTTCAATAGTTTCGCCGAGCTGAGCGTTTTTGCGCATTACCTGAGCATCGCTCAGGCTAATCTCGTAGGCTGGTGTTTCGACCGTTTCGACAATTTCTTTCGAAATGTAAGCATCAACATCACCGGTGTTTAGGTTCATGTCAACGCGAATTTCTTGCTCGCGGTCGCCGTAATCACGGCGATAGGCAGCCGCCAGGGCTTGCTCAACGGCATCCTGTACGGTTTCTTCTGGTAAGTTCTTTTCTTCGGCGATGGCGCGAATCGCGACCACCAATTGTTTGACGTCAAAGTCCATTATTTTTTCCTTTCGTTTATCTAAATTGTCCATGTCTCTTATGAAAAAATCCGACCACGCGGCCGGATGAACACTCGTTATTATGATCTGCCACTCTCTTAATGTCAACTTGGCGGACCTCTCCACAATCGCTTACTTCTGTGTCACTCCGAAAAGTAGTATACGTTTGTTACCAATTTAGTATCAAACGTATACTACTTTTCGGAGTGGTACTGAATAGAAGGACAGTCGGCACATGCTACACTGGTTAAGAAGTTAATGAGGGTCCCTTTACTTATGCCTACTAAAGTCCGCCGCCTGTTTGAACAATTTCAGCCCGAAAATTATAATCTAACGCTCGAACTCGACGATACTGCCATGACTTTCCGTGGCGCGGTAATCGTTCGTGGCAAAAAAACCGGTCGACCGTCGCAGCGCCTTACTTTTCACCAAAAGCAGCTCAAAATCACCAGCGCCACCATTATTAAGCACGACAAAAAAGGTGACCAGCCAGTTGCGGTCAGCCGCATCAACAATCAAGACAGTTTTGACGAGGTGCGGCTGCACAGCGACGCTATGCTGTACCCCGGGGATTACACGGTGACCATGCAGTTCGAAGGCAAAATCACTCGCCCAATGAACGGCATGTACCCCTGCACCTTCAAGCACGATGGCAAAGACAAGCAGCTGATTGCCACCCAGTTTGAAAGCCACCATGCCCGCGAGGCTTTTCCTTGCATTGATGAACCAGAGGCCAAGGCGACGTTTGACCTAACCCTCGTCACGCCCGAGGCAAACAGTAAAGCGGTGGTCGCTAACACTCCAGTCAACTCATCGCAAGCAGCAAACCACCAAGTTACAACCGTTTTTGAACCAACACCTCGTATGAGCACCTACCTGCTGGCTTTCGTCTACGGCGATATGGAATACTTGGAAGCTAAAACCAAAGCTGGCGTCACTGTTCGCACTTACGCCACCCCCGACAATGTGCAGTTCACCCAATTTGCGCTGGATGCTGGCGTTAAATGCCTCGACTTTTATAACGAGTATTTCGACCTCGACTACCCACTGGCCAAATGCGACTTTATTGCGCTACCAGACTTCGCCAGTGGTGCTATGGAAAACTGGGGCTGTATTACTTTCCGCGAGCAAGTCATGTTGGTCGACCCCAAAAACACCAGCCTTAGCATTAAGCAGTACGTCGCTGAAGTCGTGGCCCACGAGCTAACCCACCAATGGTTCGGCAACTTAGTCACCATGAAATGGTGGAACGATCTGTGGCTGAACGAAAGCTTCGCCACCTGGATGGCCTACCTAGCCGTCGATAAGCTCTTCCCAGAGTGGCAGTTCTGGACGCAGTTTGTGGTCGCCGAGCAAATTCAGGCCTTTAAAGAAGACTCTTTGCAAAATACCCACCCCATCGAGGTTGCCATTAACCACCCCGACGAAATTCGCACCATCTTTGACACTATTAGCTACGCCAAGGGTGGCAGTGTGCTGCACATGTTACACGCTTACATGGGTCCCGATGATTTCCGCAATGGATTACGTACGTATCTAAAACGACACGCCTACGGCAACACCACTTCGAGCGATTTGTGGGCCGCCTGGGAAGAAGCTTCTGGGAAGCCGATCGGCGATTTCATGACCGCCTGGACCACCAAAGAAGGCTACCCAATCGTGCACGCCACCATTGCCGCCAACGATCCACACCTGCGGCAAGAACGCTTTTACCTGAACCCGGCTGCTGACAAGCAAACCGAAACCTGGCCCATCCCGCTGGACGCCACCGAACCGCTTAACTTTGAAACACTGTCTCAAGAAGAGCAAGCCATCGAAGTCGAAAGTTTAACCGGCAGCTTTTTGCTCAACCACAACCGAGCGGCCTTTTTCCGTACGGTATACGACTCAGATCACTTGGAACAGGGCTTGGTGCCGGCAATCCAAGCCGGTGATTTAAACGAGCTTGATCGACTTGGCCTCTTGGCCGACGCTTTCGAAACCGCCAAAGCCGGCTACAGCAGCAGCGTCGACGCCCTCAAGCTACTGGAAGCCTACCGCGACGAAGATAGCCTGGTCGTTTGGGATATTATAGCCAGCGGTATCGGCAGTCTAAAAATGGTCATGAATGACGATGAGCTGCGCGAAAGCCTTAAGCCCTACATTCGTCAGCTGGTTGCCAAGCAGCTTGCTCGCTTGGGTTGGGAAGAAAAGCCCGGCGACAGTCACTTTGACCTCCTACTTCGGCCAACTATTCTAGCCCTCGCAGCAGCGGCCGACGAGCCCGCCGTCGTCAAGGAAGCGCTCCATCGCTTTGCTACTATGACCAAGCCCGAAGACATTGCCCCCGACATTCGCGGCATTGTGTACAGCACGGCCGCTCGCCTGGGTTCCCAGGCTGAATTCGACAAGCTCTGGCAGCTGCACAACGACAGCAGTAACAGCGAGGAGCGTGTAACGCTGAGCGCCGCCCTCACCAGCTTTGAGCATGATGACCAAATTAGTCTGGCCTTGTCCAAAATCACGAGCGACGACGTCCGTCTGCAGGATGCCATGTACTGGGTGGCCTACAGCTTTGGTAACCGCTTCGCGCGGGCCACTACTTGGCAATGGCTCAAAGACAACTGGCAATGGCTCAAAGACAACGTTGGCGATGACCTCAGCTTTTACCGTATGCCGGTCTACGCCGCACGAGTGCAAAGCGATGTCAGCTTCTTAACCGAATTTGAATCGTTCTTTAGCCAGCATATGAGCCCAGCACTAGAGCGCCCCATTAAACAAGGTATTGAAGCCATACAGTGGCAATCGGCCTGGAAAGTGCGCGACTTACAGGCCCTCCGCGACTACTTCAAGCATCAAAAATAGACGTTGTCTATAAAGCCCAGTACCGAAAAATCCGGCCCACTGAGTTCAATGGCAGCCAACTGAAACGCGCCTTGCCACTTGGTTTCTTGCACCCAAATTTCGGAGGCGTACTTCATTTGTTTTAGCTTAGTGGCAGTAATAGCCTCAAAGCCGCCGCCCTGGTCGTCATTGCGCCGGTATTTTACTTCTACAAAATAAACCACCCCATCCTTACTGGCGATAACATCAATTTCGCAGCGCGGACGCCGAAAGTTGCGTTCAATAATGCTATACCCACGCATTTCGAGGTACATGGCCGCGGCAGCTTCAGCTTTACGCCCAGTTTGGGTAGAACTCATGTAGAGTCTATTGTAGCAAAGCCCGGATAGGTTTGAACGATTTACGATGCATATCGCTGATGCCCAACTGCTGCAGTCCGGCAAGGTGCAGCGCCGTTCCGTAACCAACATGCTTTTCGAAGCCGTAGCCCGGGTACAGCTTGGCCAGCTCAGCCATGTAGTTGTCGCGCGCCACTTTGGCGACAATACTGGCGGCACTGACGGCTGGCACTAGATCGTCAGCCTTAATTAACTCTCTAGTTTTAGGTAGGTGGGCCAGAAAGTTAAGGTTGCCATCAATGATCACTTCTTCATACTCGACGGTAATTTGAACCAGCGCTCGTTCCATGGCAGTTCGCACAGCAATGGTTAACCCCATCTGATCGACTTCCGCTGGCGTTACCCAGCCAATGCCCACCACCGCGTCGGAATCGTACACAGCGGCGGCCAAGCGTTCACGCTGTAGTTTGCTCAGCTTTTTGGAATCTTTCAGGCCAGGAATTTCAGTCTGCAACAGCACAGCGCCTGCCACCAGCGGCCCCGCCCAGCAACCACGGCCTACCTCATCGATCCCGACTATCATGCTAGCAATTGTAGCAGGTCATAAGCGTAAGGATTATTGCTTTTACTGCTGTTTTGTGTTATAGTTGTTAAGTGTTTCCAAACCTGGAATCACAACCGACGCAGTGTTCTGGTTGATCTTTAGAAAGAAGGTGAAGTACTCGTGACTGACACAAGTCACAGGCCCTCGGCGATCACCTATACGGCGATCACATGTGCCATCACGGCTGTCCTCCTCCTCGTCATGTGGCGGATTGGAGCCGACACGGCATCAATGGGCGTGGTAGGCCTGATCATGCTGGCTGTCATTGTGCTCGGAGGTCGCCTTTACAGCGCATACAACAAGGACTAGCTCAACCGGCAGCGCTCTGAAGACATCGAAGATCTGATGAGCTGAAGCTTGCAACACGGATAGTCCACACCACACCCCTCCCCCCTCCTTTCTTCCCATCCCAGTTCACTGCGTCAATTTCACAATCTGCAACAAGAAAACTCCCCGGAAACGGGGAGTTTTTGGTAATTACAGTTTGCTTAGTTAAGCTTTGGCTTCATCGTGTGAGGCCTGAACAGCTTCGGCCTTAGCGTCGAGTTCAGCCTGTTCGGCTTCGGCAACTTCGGCCTTAGCGGTTGCTTCGGCAGCGACTTGCTCTTTGAGTTTAGCTTCTTCGACTTCGGCAGCTTCGTCGTGAATGCTGTTTACAGCGCGCTTATCGAAGTCGAGGCCCGTCATACGAGCAGCTTTACCGGTACGGTCACGCATGTAGCTTAAGTAGTTGCGGCGAACTTTGCTTCGCTTAGTAACTTCTACTTGCATAACCAGGGGGCTGTTCAGCAGGAAGCTTTTTTCGACACCAACACCGCTGGCAATACGGCGAACGGTAATGCGGCTCATGTGGCCGCCCTTCATGTCGGTGCGAATAACTAGACCTTGGAAGATCTGGACGCGCTCTTTGCTACCTTCACGAATTTTTTGGTGAACCTTAACGGTGTCACCACTGCGCACGTCGACAACAGCCGGCTTGCGGTACTTAGCATTTATTTGTTGAATCACATTTGGCATATCTGATGTATACTACAGCATTTTTGTATCTGTTGCAAGAGCCCAGCCTAGTTTTGTAACTCTTGCGTTGTTCCACACCCTGCGGTTTGTGGCAGACCAACACAAATTGCATAGTGAGGCGTCAAAGATTGGTATACTAACAACATGACTACTCCAGAAGAACCCACATTGCACATAGAAGATAACGCCCCAGAGCTAGACAGAGCTACGTTACTCGCCGACAGGTTCATATACATGACCGGTGTGATGTTCGAGCGAACACCCAACCAAACATTGTTATAATATAGGTATGCCAAAAGACTACAAGCAACTCGCCCTCGACCAAAGCAAGGCGCTGAAGGGTAAAATCAGCATTCAGCTGCGTGACACGCTCGACAGCAAAGACAAGCTGAGCACCTATTACACGCCTGGTGTCGGTGCCGTGTCGAGCCACCTGGCGAAGCACCCCGAAGAAACCCGTGATTACACCTGGACTAATAACAACGTCGCTGTTATTAGTGATGGCTCGGCCGTTTTGGGCTTAGGCAATATTGGCCCCGAAGGTGCCTTACCCGTCATGGAGGGTAAAAGCATGCTGTTCAAGCACTTTGCCGACATCGACGCCGTGCCGATAGTTTTGAATGTCCACACCGCCGACGAAATTGTAGCTGCTGCGGCTGCCATAGCGCCGAGTTTTGGCGGCATAAACCTCGAAGACATTGCCGCACCCCTGTGTTTTGAAATCGAAGAGCGCCTTAAAAAAATGTTGCCCATCCCGGTATTTCATGATGATCAGCACGGCACCGCCGTGGTGACGCTGGCCGGTCTTATTAACGCCACGAAGCTTACTGACCGTGAGCTCAAAAACTCTAAAGTTGTTTTAGTTGGGGCAGGTGCCGCTGGCGTAGCCATAGCTAAACTACTGCACCTATACGCCCCCGGCGTAGAGGTTATTGCCGTCGACAGCACCGGCATTATTTATAAGGGTCGTGCAAAGCTTAACACCAGCAAAGAACTACTGCTGGAGTTCACTAACCCCAACAACGTAGAAGGCTCACTTGCCGACGCCGTGAGTGGTGCCGATATTTTCATTGGCGTTTCGCAACCAGGCCTACTAACTGCCGAACTGGTCAAAAGCATGGCTAAAGACCCGATTATTTTTGCTATGGCTAATCCAACCCCTGAAATCTTTCCTGACGAAGCCCTGGCAGCCGGTGCGGCCATTGTGGCGACTGGTCGTAGCGACTTCCCAAACCAAGTAAACAACGCCTTGGCTTTCCCAGGCATTTTCCGTGGAGCCCTCGACAACCGCGTCCGGCAAATCACCGATCAACACAAAATCAAAGCCGCCGAAGTCATAGCTGCCTTGGTCGAGAACCCTGATGTCGAACACATCGTACCGCCTATTGGGGACGAGCGTCTGGTGCCAGAAATAGCCAAGATAATAATCTAGCCAACAACGCGGAAAATTTCGTCCAGCGTCGTTTCGCCGGCCACTACTTTGAGCATAGCGTCCTGTAGCATGGTGCGCATGCCGCTCTTGGTAGCCGCGGCTTCAATGTCTTGCGAGCTCAAGATGTGGTTGGGACGTTCCAGAATACTGCGTAGCTCATCGGTCATTACAAATTGTTCACGAATCGCTATTTGTCCTCTAAAGCCATAGGGATTTTCGGGTGAGCTACCCGGTTTATACAGCTTGAGTCCGTCGAGGTTTGGTCGCTCGGTACCTTGTGGCAGGCTGTTAATAACTTCGACAATCTTGTTCCATTCAGCCTCAGTTGGGTCAACCGGCTGCTTCAGGGAATCATCCAGCTTGCGCACGAGGCGCTGGGCCATCACCAAACGAATGGCCGACACGAACAGCGGGTTTTGACCAATGACATCTTGCAGGCGTGTCAGAGCAGCTGCTGCTGAGGCGGCGTGGAAGGTGGCCAACACCAAGTGACCAGTCAAAGCAGCTTGCAGCGCAGTGTGGGCGGTGTCGTTATCACGAATTTCGCCCACCATGACAATATCGGGATCCAGGCGCAAAATAGCGCGAAGCTTGTCGGCAAACTTGTTGTCGTTGCCGCCCTCGCTGGCGTGCACCGGAATTTGGACAATGCCCGGGAACTGGTATTCCACCGGATCTTCAACGGTGATAATTTTGCGCTCATCACTGTTCAGCGAATTGAGCACCGAGTACAGCGTGGTGGTTTTACCCGAGCCAGTCGGGCCAACAACCATTACTAGACCAGTTGGCTTGGCAATAATCTCGTCGATCACCTTACGTTCGCTATCAGACAGACCCAGACGATCCAAGGTGTAGCGCTCGGCATCCATGTTAAATAAACGCATCACCGCATCAATGCCATGAATCGTCGGCACCGTTTCCAACCGCACATTGACATCAACTTCGTTGCCGTCGGCCATTTTGACCTTTTGGGCAATGTGGCCCTGCTGAGCCTCGTCGGCGGCCGTCGAAATGTTACCGGCGCTCGCAATAGCCGATAGCAGCACGCGGTATTTTTCATAACTCAGCACCGCAATTGAGTGCAACACGCCGTCAATGCGGAAGCGAATCCGCACATTATCAACCTGACATTCAATGTGAATGTCAGAAGCGGCTAAGTTGTGGGCTTGGGCCACCAGGTAAGCCAACATGTCGTCGGCCCGAACTTGCTCAAGCATGGCCGAAATCTGATCAACTTGGCCACCGCCGGTCTGATTTATAGCAATATCCTGATACACCACTTGTTTGGGCGGGTCGTAGAGTCGCATGTAATCCCGGTAACCGGCGTCCGAAATAATTGAAAAGTCAGTGCGCACATCGGCAAAGCGCTGTTGCAATTGCTTAATGGCCTGCTGCGAAGTGGTGGTGGTAATGCCAAAGTGAATATTACCCTTTACCGACTGCAGCGGAATAGCTCGCATACTGTACAGCTCTGGAACCGTTAACAGTTCATGGAAGAGCTGCTTGTCGCCAACTTGCGAGGTATCAAAATAAGGAAAGTTAAGTACCTGGGCTCGGCGCTGGGTGGCCTGCTCTTCATCATAACGAGCGTCTTGTGACATATCTATCAGTATAGCAAAAGCATGAGCAGTTTAGTGCGTTATAGTAGGGGAATGAAACAGATTATCGTCATTGCCCACAACTTGCGCAGCGCCCATAACGTTGGTTCCCTGCTGCGCACTGCCGAGGGACTGGGCATCGATGAAGTAATTTTGAGCGGCTACACGCCTTTTCCACCCCTTACTCAAGACGATCCCCGCCTGCCGCACGAACAGGTTAAGGTCGGCAAGCTTATCCAAAAAACTGCCCTGGGCGCTGAAAGCAGCCAAAACTGGAGCCGCCAGGCCGATATCTTCAAGGTTATTGCCGGGCTCAAGCAGCAAGGTTACACCGTGGCCGCCCTGGAGCAAACGGAAGACAGTGTTAAGCTCCCCGACTATCACACGCCGGAGCAACTGGTAATCATTCTTGGTCGAGAGGTGGAAGGTATCGAGCCAGAGGTGTTAGAACAATGTGATATTGCGTTAGAAATTCCGATGTTTGGCCAAAAGGAATCGTACAATGTGGTGCAAGCCGCCGCCATGGCACTGTACCACTGCCGATTCGTTGCATAATAGTACCGCTTATGCTGTAATGTAGGCAGTATGGCTATAGCCACTAAAACCAAACCAAAAACTACCCACCACAAGAAACGCGTCGCTGCCCACCACCGGCAGACTAAACACTACATAAAATCGTACTGGCCCTATCTGCCGATGATTGCCGTTATTGCCGCTGGGCTATTTGTTAACTCCCTCCTCAGCCGATCAGTTACCGTACTCGGTGAACACACCAACCTGACACAGCAAGCCCTGCTGGACTCCACCAATGTCGATCGCCAAAACAGCCAACGTGGTACCCTCAGCCTTAACGATCAACTACAGCAAGCAGCCCAATCGAAGGCCGACGATATGGTGACTCAAAATTATTGGTCACACAGCTCACCGGATGGCGAAAAGCCCTGGAAATTTATAACTGCCGCTGGCTTCCAGTACCAGACCGCCGGCGAAAACTTAGCCTACGGCTTCGATTCAGCCAGCAGCGTCACTAATGCCTGGATGCACAGCGACGAACACCGCGCCAACATGCTCGACACCTCATTTAGCGAAGTGGGTTTTGGTGTTGCCCAATCAGCAAATTACCTCGGCCATGGCACCGAAACAGTGGTGGTCGCCATGTACGCTAGCCCATCAGGCGGCGCGGTAGCCCCCGCCAGCACCCGGCTACCGCTGGCTGCCGACAATGTCAGTCGTATACAAGCCATGGCAGCGCCAGCTATGAGTGGCTTTATCGTGGGTCTGATCGGCAGCCTGGCAATCATAGCCGTACTCATCCGTCACGGCATTGCCTGGCGCAAGCTGGTTAGCCGCGGCGAGCTGTTCGTACTGCATCACCCCTTGCTCGACACGTTATTCGTAGCCGTGGCCGTCAGCGCCGTGCTGCTCACTCACACCGCCGGTTTCATCCACTAACCCTTGGTTCGGTAGGGTGCGCCTACCTACAGACACTTCAAGAACAGGTATATATCGATTACTAAATTAGTAACAAACGTATACTACTTTTTGGAGTGCTTTTTTCAAGGCAGAAACGCACTTACTGCAAGCGGATGTTGTCTGCGCCGACCAGTTCGCGCAAGCGGAAGACGGCATCGCTTTCGCGGTCAACACCAGTGGGGAGCTTAATTGCTTGCCGTGAACTATCACTGCCAAGCACCAGCACCACTTCAGTGGTACCACGGAAGGAATCCAGCGTTTGCTTCAGACTGGTGAGCTGGGCCTGGTCTTGGCTGCTCTCTAGGCGAATATATAACTTCTGATCTTTGGGCTTGGCATCGGCCGCCTTAGCACCGGGACCGGGCATTGCTGCTTTGGTGTTTGGCTTGGGAACCTTGGGTTTCTTGCCGGTTGGCTGATAGCCCGTGGCCTGCTGCACGGTGACCTCACGGGCGTCATCAACCATAACCTTGGCTTCACTGCTCATGTTGCCGTCGCGGTCCTTGGCGTTGACGCGGCCACGAACCAACACAACGCGGTCGCGCTCCCAAATACCGAGCGTCTGCTGCAGTGCATTGGGGAATAGAATCAGCTCAATTTCGCCACTACCGTCTTCCAATTTCACAAAGGCCATTTTTTTACCGTTTTTGGTGACAATCTCACGGACGTCAGCAATGGAACCGCCAATACTAATCACTCGACCATCGTGTTCCGGCTTTAGCTCCTTCAGCGGCGTACATTGTTCGCTTAGGTAGGCTTCAAACAGCTCTAGCGGGTGCTGGCTCAGGTACAGCCCCAGCAGCTCACGCTCCCACAGTAGTTGCTCACGGGTATCGTGCTGTTCGGTTGACACTTGCAATTCCAGCTTGGCGCGCTCGACTACAACATCACCGGTAGCATTGCCAAACAGGTCGACCTGCCCGCTGCTGGCTTGCTTTTGCAGGCGCTGGGCGAAGGCCAACATCATTTCTAGATTAAACAGTAGCTTGGAACGCTCGCCAAAGCGATCGAAGGCACCGGCTTTAACCAGGCTTTCCATGGCTTTGCGATTCACCACTCGCGGATTCACGGTGCTCAAAAACTGCTCTAGGTCGTCAAACTGGCCGTCTTCTTTACGGGCTCGCAGGATTTCTTCCACCGCCCCGGTGCCAACATTTTTAATGGCATTCATGCCAAACCGGATAGGCGGTAGGCGGTTATCGGGGTTCTTAGGGTCAGGCACCACGGCAAACTCAACGAATGATTCGTTAACATCGGGCGGCAACACCTGAATGCCCATCTTTTTACATTCGGTAATTTCAATAGCCAGGCGGTCGGTATCGTCGTAGTCGCTGGTCATTAAGGCGGCCATAAAGGCAGCCGGGTAATGAGCCTTTAGGTAGGCCGTCCAGTAAGCAATCTGCGCATAGCAGGTAGCGTGGGCCTTGTTGAAGGAGTAGTCGGCAAAGGGCTGGATTTGTTTCCATAACTGCTTAGCGCCAGCCGGAGTTAGCCCCTGCTTAATACAGCCGTCGATGAACTTTGGTTCTTCGGCCATCATAATATTGCGGTTCTTTTTACCAATGGCTTTGCGCACTAGATCGGCCTCGCCTGGGGTGTAGCCAGCAACCATCTGCAGAAGCTTAATAATCTGTTCCTGGTAGACCATCACACCGTAGGTATCACCCAGGATTGGCTCTAATGATTCGTGCAGGTAGCTAATCGAGGCCGGGTTGTTTTTGCCTTCAATGAAGCGCGGAATTTCCGACATCGGACCGGGGCGGTACAAGGCACCCATAGCAATAATGTCCTCAAATAAGGTCGGCTTGAGTTCCTTCAGGTAGCGTTTCATGCCGGCGGATTCTAGCTGGAAGACGCCCGTGGTGTCGGCCCGCTGCAGTAGCTGGAAGGTGGCTTCATCTTCATTGGGGATTTCGTTGAGGTTAATGTCTTGCTTGTACACCTTGCGAATAATACGCAGGGCGTTGTTGAGGATGGTCAAGTTAGAAAGGCCCAAAAAGTCCATCTTTAAAAGGCCCAACTCTTCGACAGGCCCCATAGGATACTGTGTGGCAATAACCCCTTTTTGAGCCATTTCGAGTGGCACAAACTTCACAATTGAATCAGGCGCAATCACTACGCCCGCGGCATGCACGCCATGAGAGCGAATGGTACCTTCCATTTGTACGGCCAAGTCAAACACCCGGCGAGCGGTTTCGTTTTGCTCGTACTCGGCTTTTAGATCGGGATCCTTTTTAATCGACTCAGCTAGCGGAATATGCCGGCCCTGGATAGGCGGGGGGATCATCTTAGACAGACGGTCGGCTTCGGCATAGGGCACTTGCAGCACGCGGGAAACATCGCGAACGGCATTACGGGCTGCCATGCGGCCAAAGGTCACGATGTTGGCCACTCGGTCTTCACCATATTTTTCGACACAGTACTGAATAACTTCGCCACGGCGGGTATCTTGAATGTCGATGTCGATGTCGGGCATGCTAATACGACTGGGGTTCAGGAACCGTTCAAACATTAAACTGTAGCGCAGCGGTTCAATTTCAGTAATACGCAAGGCGTAGGCCACAATTGAGCCGGCAGCCGAACCACGACCCGGCCCAAATACAATGCCCTGGTCCTTACCCCAACCCATAAAGTCCTGCACAATCAGGAAGTAGCCGTTAAAGCCCATAGAGTCCATAATGCCCAGCTCGTAGTCGGCCCGCTCAATAATCTCTTTGCTGAGCTTTTTACGAGCCTCGGCAACCGACAGTTTTTCGCTGTCTTCGGGGCTGACGCCGCCATAGCGCCAGGCTAGTCCTCGGTAGGTCAGCTTATCGAGGTACGATTTTTCGTCTTCGCCCTTGGGCACCGGGAACTTGGGAATCAGGATTTTACCAAGCTCAATGGTAACGTCACAGCGGTCGGCGATTGCCCGGGTATTGCTGATAGCTTCTGGCCACAGCGCACTCCAGCGTTCTATAATCTCGGTCGGGTCGGTAACGTGCAGCTCAAAGTTTTTGAGGCTCATACGCTTCTCATCGCTCAGGAACGAGCCGGTCTGTACGCACAGTAAAATCTCGTGCGCTTCTTGGTCTTCGTGCTTCAAATAGTGGGCATCACAAGTTACTACTAGCTGAATATTAAGCTCTTTGGCAAGCTGCAATAAGCCCTTGTTAACCCGCTCTTGTTCCGTCCACTTACTGGGGTGATCGGGATGGCCGTGGTCTTGGACTTCAATGTAATATCGGTCGCCAAATACCGATTTATACCACTCGGCAATATGTTTGGCTTGGTCATATTGTTCGTTGCGGATGGCGTCGCCAACCTCACCGCCAATACAGCCGCTCAGAACAATCAGGCCCTCGTTATATTTCTTGAGCAGTTCATGATCAACGCGCGGTTTGTAGTAGAAGCCGTCAAGATTGGCGGTCGTGCTCAGGGCCATGAGGTTCTGATAGCCCTGGTTGTTCATGGCCAGCAGTATTAGGTGGAAGTTGGGCTTGTCTTTGCCCGGGTCTTTATCAAGATGAGTCCGCGCCGCCACATAGGTTTCCATACCAATAATTGGCTTCACACCCTCGGCGGTAGCGGTTTTGTAAAATTCAATCGCCCCGCTCATGGTACCGTGATCGGTTTGGGCGACGGCCACCATGTCTTTTTGTTTTACATAGTCAATAAGGGCCGGTACTTTTGTTAGGCCATCAAGCAGGCTGTACTGCGTGTGGTTGTGGAGGTGGACATAATCGCTGGCTTGCAGCGCGTTTGTTTTTGTTACCACTAAATTATTCCCTCTGGACTCTTTCTGCTTATACTTCAGTATAGTCCAAAAGGCCGGCCGATTGAAGCCCGCCGGTACTGTTTTACAACGGTTACTTCTTGATGAATTGCTTGAGGTGGTTCAGAGAACGGCGAGCGTCTTCGAGGGCTTTTTTGAGATCTTTGTCGCTGGCTTCGCCTTCGTGTACCGAGCTGAGTACTTGGCGTAGCTTGTCTTTGGCATCACGAGCGTTATCGACAGCGCCACCAAACTTCTTTTGCATACGGCCAGATAGCTCACTGCCGCCGTCTTTGGCGTCAGCTACTAAATCGCCGAGTTCGCTATGCAGTTGTTTGAGCTGCTTTTCAACATCACCGACGCTGTTTTCGGCCGTCTTTTTAAGCTGCTGACGAGTTTTTTTACCCTCGTTTGGAGCAGTTAGGACACCAACAACATAGCCGGCTGCACCAGCAAGCGCGGCACCGACAGCAATTTTCTTAAATGCGTTTGATTTTCCCATATTATTTCTTCTTACCGACCACATCCATAATGTTTTTGATAATCTTAAAGACCGCCAAGGGGCCACCGGCCTGCGAGCCTATGTTCTTAATGGTTTCGGTGGCTTCTTCGACTGAGACAATGGCGTCTTCGGCCTTAGCCACGACTTTTTTGATTTTGCTGACGAGCACCAGCAGAGCAATGAACAATGCGGCACCAAGTAAGAAGAACAAGGTGATGCCCAGCGCGGTAATAATTAGTAGGGTCTGATTGAGGGTGTTGAGGTGTAATTCCATAATCTTTAGTATACAGCAATACTAGTTTGCTACTGTAAATTTTCTTGCCCAAGATGGTGCTCAAAGTCCGGGTGGCTCAAATAGTACTGCAGCGCCTCTTCGGGAGAGCCATGATGAATCGTATTACTGTTTACCGCTGGCCGGTTTGCAGCGTCAGGTTCGACGAGTAAGCCGTCTGCCTGCAAGGTGAACCAGTCAGAACGCACCAATAGCCACTGCGGTATATCCTTAACCGGAATAAACCGGGATCGTGGCACGAGCATTGCTTGAGCCCCCTTAAACATGCCTATGGCCGTACCGATGCCTGTTTCCAGCTGGATGATCTTGGCCTCCGACGTAGGACTTTTCACCTGCTTATGATTCACAATTAAAGGCAGATCATGGTTCTTTTTGAACGCTGGCGTATCCAGCGCTTCAAGATCAAGCCAATGATTATTGGTACTGAAGAACCTGTGCCGGGCGATATCGCTATAGGCAGGCATGTCAGTTTCGGCGGTCATGTTCGAATCTCGAACCAACAGCTCTCCACTGTCGCGATATATAGCAACATGGCCACCTTTAATATCAGTCTGGTCGCGTTGACTGACTTCAGTCAACCACGGTATGCTGTTGGCTTTCATATACTCCGGCACGACCGGGTCAACAGTTGCGCCGAGATTATCTATGTTTGAAATAAACACATAGCGTACGCCCTGGCTGCGTAGGTCATCCGCCAGCCCGGCGGCTAAGACATCAAGCACTTGCCCATGCCCCGGTGGGCACCAGGCCGCATCGCCCCACACTGCAGCATCAAGCGGCATGAGGTTGCCTTCTTGTAGCCTTGGTACCCTCCCTTGCTGGAAGCAATCTACACCGTCCGGTGGCGCTTCGCCCAGAAACTCTGTGGTTTTTGCGTGCGTGTAAAACGAGTTCATGAGTAGTAGACGATCACCTTGATGGTGTTGCGCGTACTGCTCAAGCACGATTGCCAGAAATGTCTTGCCGTCCTTAACCGGTAAGAGTGATTTCGGGCCGTCCAGACCCATAGTCGTCCCCATGCCTCCGTTTAATTTCAACGATGCCACCCGGTAACCACTCTTGGAATCATAGAGCTGCGCTGGCAGCGATTCCAATCTCATCGGCTCCTCAAGCGGCCGAATGCTTTCTTCAAGGATTAGCCCATCGAAACCCTCGGCGACAAGCTTAAATTGCCGAGCAAAGTGATCAATTTGGTACGCTGGCGCGCCGTCCTGCTGCATCATAGCAACTGCGGTGTCGAGCGACTTCTGTGAGCCACCAGCCAAGGCTAGATCCCTAGTTGTCGTTTAATAAGTTGCGTAGCCAGAGCCGGATTAGCCTTACCCTGACTGGCTTTCATGACTTGGCCAGTCAAGAAACCAATGGCTTTCATTTCACCATTTTTGACGTCTTCGGCGGCTTTAGGGTTTTCGGCGATAACCTGGTCAACAATAGCGGTAATTGCACCCTCGTCCGACTCCTGCATTAGCCCGGCCTCTTCGGCGTAAGCAGCCGGATTGGCACCGTGTAATACCACTTCTTTTAGGATAGCTTTGGCTTGGGTGGAACTCACTTTGGCTTCATCGTACATAATCGATAAATCGATCAGTGCCTGGGGCACAATCTGCAGTTCGTCAATCGCCTTGCTGGCCTCCTCGGCGATGTTCGGAATTAGCTGACCGACCCAGTTGGTCACTTGGACACCAAGGTTCGGTCGATCCATTTGGCCGGCATCGACCAGCAGCTTCTCGGTGGCCAGCAAAATGTCGACTAGTGGTGGTTGGTCTAAAATTGCTTCGGTTAGGCTTTCGCTAGCACCAAGCCCGTGAATTTTGTTGCGTAATTCCTCGACCGTGACACCCATTTGGGCCTTAATAGCGGCGACTTCTTCGGCCGTAAATATAACTGGCGGCAAGTCGGGATCGGGCATGTACCGGTAATCATCGGCGTTTTCTTTGGTACGCTGACTAATAGTTTTCAGTTTGGCATCATCCCAGCCACGAGTTTCTTGCAAAATCGCTTCGCCGCGCTCTATAGCTTCGATTTGGCGATCAATTTCGTACTCAATAGCTTTTTCGACCGACCGGAAGCTGTTCAGGTTCTTAGTTTCACTGCGGGTACCCATTTGGTCAGTGGTACTGACCGAGACGTTTACGTCAAAGCGCATATTGCCGTAGTACAGGTCGGCATCCGACACGTCGGCATAGCGCATGCGCAGGAACAGTTCGCGGGCGTAAGCTTTTGCTTCGGCGGCGCTGTGCATGTCGGGCTCAGAAACAATTTCGAGTAGTGGTGTGCCGGCACGATTGAGGTCAACCAGGCTGAAGTCAGCATTGACTGGGTGTACGCTTTTACCGGCGTCGGCTTCAAGGTGGGCGCGGGTAATCCCAATGGTTTTGTGTACGCCGTCGACGACAATTTCGACCGAGCCACCGAGCACAATCGGTTCGTCATACTGGGTAATTTGGTAGCCCATCGGTAAGTCAGGGTAAAAGTAGTGCTTGCGATCGAACTTGCTAAATAGCTGCGGCGTCGAGTTCAACGCAAAAGCTGCTCGGGCAGCAAGCTGCACTGCTTGCTTATTTAACACCGGTAGCGCGCCGGGCAAACCGAAATCAATGTGGCTAACCAGGGTGTTGGGCGGCGCTTCACGAGCATCGTTGCCGACGGCCGAAAACAGCTTGGTCTTAGTTTTGAGCTGCACGTGACACTCAATACCAATGGTCGGCGTATATTTAGCACGAAGCTCGGGACTGATCATTTTTTGATCGCTCCCAGGTCACGCAGGGCCTGCAAAAAGCCTAGCAAGGCGCTCTTAACATCGCTTTTGCTATTCAGCTTATAATCTTCGTGTACCAATTTGTTACGTAGTTTGTGGCCAAACCAAATCGTATCGTTGCTTGATAAGTCGTGTTGCGCCGAAACTAAGCGCTCGCCCATGGTCTTGCCCTTGTAACGCTGCTTTTTAAGGGCGTCGTCGACCAACTTGTCGGCATTAATCACCGCTAGTGGCCAGGTTTTTTTGTCGGCACAGAGGCTCTGCAGTTCATGCCACTTAGCGCCGAACTGTTCCTGGTTTAGCTTGGAAGGACGACGCTTGGCTATAACGCCCGAAACTAACAGCACTAACAACACAGCAAGCAGCACCGCGACCAGTTGCCATGAATAGGTTATCATCCTAGAATTCCTTCCGTCGCCTGGGCGATTTGTAATAATTGTTTATCAGCTTTTTGGGCACCAATTAACTGCAGGCCGACTGGCAAGCCTTCGCTGGTTCCCGCCGGAATGCTGATGGCTGGATTACCAGTAAGGTTGGACGCTACGGTCATGATATCGGTCAGGTACATCTGCAGCGGGTCACTGGTATTCTCACCAATTTTAAAAGCCACGGTTGGCGAGGTTGGGCCCAGCAGGAAGTCGACTTTTTCGAAGGCTTCGGCAAATTCATTAATAAGTTTAGTACGGACTGTTTGGGCCCGCTTGTAGTAAGCGTCGTAGTAGCCGCTACTGAGCACGTAGGTGCCGATCATAATCCGGCGTTTAGCTTCTTTGCCAAAGCCTTGGGAGCGTGACTGTTTAATGCTTTCATCCAGCGTTTTAGCTTCTTTGGCGGTGAAGCCATAGCGCTGCCCGTCGTAGCGGCTCAGATTACTGCTGACTTCGGCCGGACAGAGTACATAATACACGGCCAAGGCAAGCGGTAGTGTGGGCATACTAACATCGATAACTTCGGCACCCGCTTGTTTGAGCTTAGCAATAGCCTCATCGATTTGGGTTTTTACGCCTGGCTGTAGCCCTTCGCCCATGTATTCTGCTACCACGCCGATCTTTTTACCCCGTACGTCAGTAGCTTCGTCGAGCACATAACCCTCGGCGTCGCGAGCAATGGTGGTGCTATCGAGCGAATCTTGGCCAGCCATAACATCGAGTACCAGCGCTGCATCGGCTACAGTGCGGGTTAGCGGCCCAACCACGTCAGTGCTGCTGGCCATAGCCACTATGCCACTGCGCGAAACCAAGCCATAGGTTGGCTTGTAGCCGACGGCACCGGTAAAGCTAGCTGGCAAGCGGATGGAACCACCGGTGTCGGTACCGAGTGCAAACGGTGCCATGTTAAGCATGACGGCCGCTGCCGAGCCGCCAGACGAGCCACCAGGCACCCGGGTGGGGTCGTGGGGGTTTTTGGTTGTCATAAAGTCGCTGTTTTCGGTGGAAGAACCGTGGGCAAAGGCGTCGAGGTTTGCCTTGGCTACACAAATAGCTCCTTCGGCCTCTAGCTTTTCGATAGCTGTTGCCAGGTAGGGCGCGGTAAAACCGCGCAGAATGTTACTGGCTGCGGTGGTTTCGGCACCAAAAACCAAGAAGTTATCTTTAGCAATAAACGGCACGCCGGCTAAACGACCAACCTGCTCACCCTTCGCCACTCGTACATCAATCTCGGCCGCCCGCTGGCTGGCCCGGCCCGGGGTGGTGGCAATGATCGCTGCAAAGTCACTCTGGCCATCAATTGCCGCTAGCGCTTGCGCCACTAAATCGGCGGCTTTTAATGAGCCGTCTTGGACGCCACGAGCAATAGCGGCAATTGGCTGCCACGCCAGGACAGGCATTATCCAATCATCCTTTTGACTTTGATTTGGTCGTTTTCGACTGTCGGCACATTTTTGAGCAAGTCTTTAGCATCGTAGCCATAGTCCTGGACTTCGTCGTCACGCATGACATTTGTCAGACCGGTAACTTGGTTAGTCGGCTGCAAACCAGCAACGTCAACGTTTTGCAGTTGCTCTACGTAGTGCAAGATAGCGGTTAGCTCCTGACTGTACTCAGCGATCTCTTCTTCGCTAAGTTCCAGTCGAGCCAAAGCCGCAAGCTTTACTACATCATCACGAGATAAGTCGGCCATTCCTATTAATATAGCAGAATTACTGCATAAATTGCACCAATTTCCCCTGTTAATTTCCGCTTGCCAAAATGTGCTTTACAACCATAAGCACGAAGCATATGATGAGCACAAAGGAAACAAATACGATGAGCCCCGCCGAACAGCTTGCTAGCGTCACCCGCTTACCCGGGATGATTAACAGCTTGCCTTCGCCTGAACAGGTTGAACGAAGCACTGCTTCAACCCTCCCCGACCACGATATTTCCATCGACGACATCCGCGTTGATAAGCCTCGACCATTTGACGGTGGTGTCCACATTGACCGCCACTATCGAATGATCGATAGCAACAGGGTTGTTACAAAATACACTGGCCGCGTAACGCTGGCCGAAAGCCAATCGTACGATATACTACTCTCCCACCGCCTGCCATGGTGCACCACCCTTGATGGCACCTACGACATGATTGATGAAGAACACGCCCGTCGTGGATCAAGCGGCGTACGCGTTAGTTCGCGGCAGACCGACATCGTGAGCGCCACACTGAATTTGGCAGATGCACTGGTTGGTGACAACGACATGCTGGCCTACGATTCCTACGCCCACCACGTTATCCTAGACGATATTGACGAGTTAGAGGTCGCCGCGCCCAAGGAAATCATAGAGACCGGCGACTCCAAGGCGGCCATCACCAATTTCGCCGTCCAAGCCTACGCTCCTCGTTTCAGGCGGGAGGTGGTGTACAGCGACATAACAGACCCCTGTCTTGAACACGGCGTCCGCCCGCGCATGCTCAGACCCAAGGAACTAAAGGAAGTTATGCATTACTTTGGCGTAAAAGAACCAAAAAATCTGGTTGCGGCGACCGCTGAGTACAGTAACGCCGAGAAGCTTCGCATGGCCCGCACGGTTAGCTTGTGGCCCGGCTTCCTCATCCACCAGGTAGCCACCGGTTTTGCGCTGTTCGCCGGTAAAGGCGGTGGGTTCGTGGATCATATACCAAACAGCAGCCGAACTGCTGTTGGCTTCTTCAACGGTAGCCCCTACAACCATGGCCAGGACTGGGAGCGCCGTCTTGCACCCTTTACGGGCGTTTATACCTATTGGCAAGATGGAACGCACCTATCAATACTTGAAAGAAACGTACAAGGCGGCACCATTGACCGCGTTGATTTAACACAAGAATTACTTAAAACCGTGCTCACGCCCGATGAGCTGGATGCCGCGCATATCGTAGCCGAGGTGGCTAAGCGGCAGCCTTCTGTTTTATCTGGTCAATCAAGTCGCGCAGCTCGGCAGCCAGCTCGAACTGCAGGTTGGCGGCGGCCAAGTCCATTTGTCCAGTCAAGTCTCTAATTAGTGAGCCGTATTCGTCTTTCGGAATCTTTTTGAGGTCCAGCTTGGCGCGCTTGGCTTCTTCAGGCATATCAGGGCGCATACCGGCTTCTACGGCGCGGCTGATGCCGGTTGGCGTAATGCCGTGCTCGGTGTTGTAGTCCTCTTGCACCTTGCGGCGGCGCGTGGTTTCATCAATAGTCTTCTGCATGCTTTTAGTGACACGGTCGGCGTACATAATAACGTGGCCCTCAACATGACGAGCGGCTCGACCCACCGTCTGAATTAAGGCCTGCTCAGAGCGTAAGAAGCCCTCTTTATCGGCGTCCAAAATGGCTACCAGTGATACTTCTGGCAGGTCGAGGCCTTCACGAAGCAGGTTAATACCTACCAGCACGTCGTATACACCCAAGCGTAGATCGCGCAGAATGTCGGTGCGATCCAGCGTATCGACATCACTGTGCAGGTAGGCCACTTTGATTCCCAATTCGTGCAGATAATCGGTCAGATCTTCACTCATGCGCTTGGTGAGGGTGGTTACCAGTACGCGTTGCTGCTTACTCACTGTGTCGCGAATTTCCGCCAGCAAGTCGTCAACCTGTCCGTCGACTGGTCGAACCTCGATTGGCGGATCAAGTAGGCCCGTTGGCCGAATGACCTGCTGGGCAGGTTCGGGGCTACGCGACAGTTCATATTCGGCCGGCGTGGCCGATACGTAAATAGTTTGGTTGAGGTGACGTTCAAATTCAGTGAAGGTCAGCGGCCGGTTATCGAGCGCGCTGGGCAAGCGGAAGCCATACTCGACGAGCGACTCTTTGCGAGCCCGGTCGCCATTGTACATGCCGCGAACTTGCGGAATACTCATGTGACTTTCGTCAACCATCATCAAAAAATCGTCCGGAAAGTAATCGAGTAATGTAGCGGGTTGTTCTCCCGGTTCGCGGTTGGTTAAGTAACGTGAGTAGTTCTCAATGCCTTTTACGAAGCCGGTTTCTTCGAGCATTTCTAGGTCAAAACGGGTGCGCTGCTCTAGTCGCTGCGCCTCGAGTAGCTTGCCCTCTTTTTTAAATGAGGCCAGACGCTGTTCGAGCTCAAGCTCAATCTTGCCAAGAGCTACCTTTAATTTCTCTTTTGGTGTCACGTAGTGCGAGCTTGGAAAAATCTTGAGATCGTCCAGCGTTTTAAGAATCTCGCCGGTCAATGGATCAATTTGGGTAATGCGGTCAATCTCGTCACCAAAGAACTCGATACGGTAAGCTAGCTCTTCACCTGCCGGGTAGACATCAACCACGTCACCGCGGACCCGGAAGGTGCCACGGTGAAAATCGATGTCGTTACGCTGGTACTGAATGTCAGTCAGCTGGCGCAGTAGCTTGTCGCGCACCCGACGCTCACCGAGCTGCACATTGACCGACAGGCCGTCGTAATCTTCAACCGAGCCAATGCCATAAATACAGCTGACGCTAGCCACAATAATCACATCTTTGCGGCTCAGCAGCGCGTCGGTAGCCGCGTGACGCAGTCGATCAATCTCTTCGTTAATCTGGCTGTCTTTTTCAATAAAGGTATCGGAGCGCGCAATGTAGGCTTCTGGCTGGTAGTAATCAAAGTAGCTCACAAAATAATGGACGGCGTTATCGGGAAAGAATCTTTTGAATTCGCCGTACAGCTGCGCAGCTAGCGTTTTGTTATGGCTCAGTACCAGCGTAGGCTTACCGGTATTTTGAATAACGTTAGCCATACTAAATGTCTTGCCGGAGCCGGTTACGCCCAGCAATGTCTGGTGGTGAAGGCCGTCGTTAATACCAGCCGTCAATTGCTTGATGGCTGCCGGCTGGTCTCCCGTAGGAATAAAATCACTCTTAAGCTTGAATTTAGTCACTCTTACTATTGTACTATGAGCCGAGCGAAGATGTACTAGGGCTACGAAGTAGCTATTGGCAAGGGTTATTTATAAAGAGTTCGGTACTTGGCATTCTCGATGTCAAGCAGCTTGGTTAGGTCGGCAATCAGGTCGTCTGGCGATTCATTAAACAGCACCGCATCGGCGTTACGCATTGGTTTGGAAAGCGCCATAATGGTCTGAATCTCATCGCTAATACCGCCGGCACCCTGCAGGAAGCCGATAGGCGTATCTGACTCCATCGCAATGGTGAACTCGTGCAATGTGCCGAGCCGACCGCCGATACTAATGACCGCATCACTCGATGTAATAAGCAGCGTGTCACGACCGATGTAGTGCAAACCGGTGTACAGGATGGTGTCGTAGGCCAGTGTTGGCAAGCGGTATTTCATAACATGTTCGACCTTGCTGGCTGCTGGGCTAATGCCGACACTCATTTTGCCGCCAGCCGCCTTATAGCCTTCGGCGGCGTAGTTTGGCAGGCCGATGGTGGCACCAGTCAGCAGTGAGTGTCCAGCTTGGGCGATAGCGGCACCCATAGCCAGGGCCAACTCCTTTCCTTCTGCTACGCTCTCGCCTTTGGCGGCACCTGATACGGCAATTTGATACATCCCACCCCCTCTTATTATTGGTTACTACTAACTGTTTCGCGCGCGAGCTGTGGTTGTAGTACGCCGGCAACAGCCGCTTCCAAGCTCTCGTGGTCCAGGTAGCGTAGCGTTAACTCATGCCATAAGGCCTGTTGGGCATGCTGCGATACGCGGTACTCATAAGCGAGCGCGTTACAGGCATTAATAGCTGTATCGAGCACGTTCATCGACACTCGTTTACCCTGCTGTAAAAAGCTTAGGTAGTCAGTTTGCTTCCAAAATTCCATACTCGGACAAATGTCAGCCAGGCGCTCTTCGACGTTTCGCCACTGAAAATCAGCCGCTTGCACATATGGTCCAAAAACATCTTCGTTGACGGCCGCTTTAACGCGAGAAAAGTATTGCTGTACTAGCTGCCAGGACATGGTCTGCTGCGAAACGGGCGTCTGTAGTTGCACGCCGCCGCGAGCGACTGCTTGCACTCGATGAGCAAAATCACCATGCACCTGCGACGCCCGTAGGTAGGTGGTATGGGCTGCAATGCTATTAATTTCATGGAGAGCCAACGCCAAGCTGGCAACAACCATGCCGGCTGGTCGATCTTGCGGCAGCGGCAGTAGAATAAGCGCCCCCAGTTCGGACATGCCCAATACCGTGTGCGCTCGGTTGTGTACCATTTTTTGACTTAATGACTGCCAGCGCTGGGTGGTCGGCGACAGGATCCGTAAGGCGTGTTCTTCGAAGTCGGTTGGACTCAGTTGCTTATAGGCTTCGATCCAGCTCTTGCGCCAAGCGGCGCTTTCAATAATCAGCGCCGCACCAACCAGGGTGGCTGGCGATTCAGCACGCAGCATAGCGTCCAGCGAACGATAGCCGAGTCCTTTTTGCACCCGCTTGGGAGCAAGTTTCTTTAAGTTACGCTTGAGGACCGACGACTTTATGGCAAAGCACTTCACCACATCGGCATCCTGTTTGAGGGCGTGAACCATGCCAGCCATCAGATCGGCATCGGCTGAAACATAGGTGGCGGCTCGGGTACGTAAAGCGCGCTCTAGACGGACATCATCCTGGCTGACGCGCTGTAGCAGCATGTGGTACAGCTCTTCACTGGTGGTGTCATCTTTATCGAGACCCAAGTCGCGAATTTTCTCTTTTACCGCTTGCACTACCTCGACCGATAGTTTAATGTCGGTGTTTTTGTGGCCGCTGGCTCGCTCTAGGGCACGCAACTGCAACTGAAAATGAGGCTGGTCGGCCTGGAGGAGTTCAGAGAGTATGCGAGTCATGTTTTTAGTATCTTTTCTACTCCTTACAGATTACCATAAGCGTCAATTAATAAGTATAGCTATTTCATGGGTGAGGGGCGGTACCAGTCGGGTGAATTGCGCAGGAATTCTTCGAGTTCTTTTTCGTGCAATAGGCCGGCTTGAGCACCCGTTTGTTGTACTACGCTCATGGAATTAATCGGTGCCCATTGCAATGCGCCTTCAATGGTGTTGCCTTTAGCGAGAGCGGCCACAAAGGTGCTGGCAAAGGCATCACCGGCACCGGTGCGCTCTTTTGGTGGTGCTGGGTCGGGGTATAGCGGCATTTGTAGGCGCTGGTGGCCATCTGAGGCGTAAGCACCATTGGGGCCATCAGTAATAACGGCAATTTTAGCCCCCAGGTCGTGAATACGATCTAGCAGATCATGCAGATTATGATAATCGCCGCCCGTCACAAAGACGGCTTCTTCACGATTTAAAAGAGTTACCTCGGCCCGAGCGTACAGTTTACGCAAACGTTCAGTACCAACTTTCATCTGGAACGTACCGGGCTGCCAGGCTAGCTTAACCGTGGGGTGGGCATCAAGCCACTCGGCGACTTCATCATGATAATCCACGGCATGCTCGCTGATCGAACTGAAGTACAGCCACTCCGGAACTTCAGCTTTTCGCAGATGTGGCCAGTCGTAGTCGTACTCTTCATGTTTAATCAGAATGGTGCGTTCTTCTTTGTACCACAGCACGTAGTGATAATTGCTCTTTTTGTCGGGGTTAATGCGTACAAAACGGGTGTCGACGTGTTGCTTTTGTAGAGCCCGAATCATACTGCGGCCCTCTTTGTCGTCACCGACGTTGGTCACAAAGCCGGCGTTTAGACCAAGTCGAGCAAAGGCTACGGCGGCATTACTGGCATTCCCTACTCCTTCGAGAATTTCGGTGTGGTCAAACGGCAGTTTAGTGCCAAACTGCATCGCCAGCCACTTGCCGTGTTCGTTGCTGTAGGCATGTGCCTGGTCGTCGAACAACTTAATAAATGCATCGGTAACAATGTCGCCAACGGCAAGTATGTCTAGTTTATCGGCCACGGACCCACCCCTTCTTTATCTGTAATGCTTATGCTTCTAGTTTACCACGGCTTTACCGGCGGAGTTCAAATCTACCAGCTTGCTCTCAACTACCGCTTGTACGGCGTCGACCACATCTTTGCTGATTAGCTTGGCGGTGGCGTACTCGTCGGGGTGCTCTTTGAGGATTTTTTCGAGTGTCGTACGGTAAGCAAAGCGCATATCGGAGTTAATGTTTACTTTGGTCACACCAATCGCCACGGCATCTCTAAAGTAGTGCCCCGGCGTGCCGCTACCACCGTGCAGTGAAATATTGCAGTTAATAGCCCCTCTGATTTGCTTCAGTAATTCCAGATCAAGCACTTTGGGTACCGGGTATTTACCGTGCAGATTGCCAATGGCCGCCGCAAAAGTATCGATGCCCGTAGCTTCCACGAAGGCCCGCGCACCATCCGGCGTACTGAACGTTTGTTTGACGACGTCATAATCAATGGTTTCGGTGTGCACATTCGAGCTACCACCGAAGTAATGCGGCTCGCTTTCGACCAGCGCGCCGGTCAGCTGGGCGTAGGCCACAACTTCCCTGGTGGCAGCCACAATCTCTTCGTCGGTGGCGTCATGGTTGGCTTGCGACACATCAATGTGAATAAACTCAAAGCCAGCTTCAATGCCGTCTTTAGCCGCCTCCACGCTGGGGCTGTGGTCCAGGTTGATGTATATTTCAATGCCGTATTCCTGCTTGTAATTGTCGACCAGGTCACGGACATTCCACAGGCCAATATCATCAACTTCACCTTGGCTAACTTCGACCAGCACGGGGGCGTTCATTTTTTGAGCGGCTCGACAGACGGCTTTCAGCGTGGCTTGATCGTCGAGGTTAAAAGCACCGAAAGCCCAATGCTCGTCGCGAGCTTGTTGCATACGCAGACGAGCTTTGGCGCAGTTATCGCGAATTTCGGGGAGTGTTAGTGGCATATTATTTCTTCCTATCGGTTACATGGTGAGCGGCGAGGCGGATATGCTTGGCATCGAGGCCAAAATGGGTCAACAGTTCATCGGGTGCGCCGGATTCGCCAAAGTGGTCTTGCATGCCAACCCGTTGCATTGGCGTAGGTAGCTGCTCGGCGAGCAGTTCGGCGATCGCACCGCCTAAGCCCCCGATAATTTGGCCTTCTTCAACGGTTACTACGGCGCCGGTTTTACGTACACTTTTCAGAATCGTTTCGGCATCGAGCGGCTTAATAGTTGGCACATGCACTACCTCGGCTTCAATGCCATCTTTGAACAGCAGCTCGGCGGCTTTCAAGGCTTGGTAAGTCATAGTACCGGTGGCGATCAATGTTACATCGGCTCCAGCCTCTAGGACGTAGGCCTTGCCGATTTCAAATGGTGTTTTATCGGTCGTTATAATTGGGGTGGCCTCGCGAGCCAGCCGCAAGTAATTTGGTCGAGCGTCCTTGGCCATAGCCAGCGTGGCCTTTTCGGCCTCCACGGCATCGCAAGGTACAATCACCACCATATTCGGAAGCACGCGCATCAGGGCAATGTCTTCCAGCATTTGGTGCGTGGCGCCGTCGGGGCCTACCGAAAGCCCAGCGTGTGAGCCAACAATTTTCACTGGCCGATCGTTCAAGCAAATGGTCGTGCGGATTTGTTCCCAGTTGCGTCCAGGGCTAAAGGCTGCGTAACTAGATACAAATGGAATTTTGCCGACTGCCGCCAGCCCGGCTCCAACCGTCACCAAGTTTTGCTCGGCCACGCCAACTTCAATAAACCGCTCTGGGAACGCCGCCTTGAACAGACTCATTTGGGTGGAATCAGTTAGGTCGGCACAAGCGGCAACCACATTGGCGTCGAGTTCGCCGGCTTTTTTAAGCCCACGGCCAAAGCCCTTCCGGATTGATTCCGATTCTAGTTTGCCATTTAAATTAACCAGGTGCATATTACTCATGTTCGCCTCGAATCTTGCCGCCTAGGGTACGCAGCTCGTGTAGCGCCTTTACTGCTTGCTCGTGGTTAGGCGGTGCACCGTGCCAGTGGAAGTCGTTTTCCATAAAATCCACGCCTTTGCCGGGTATGGTGTAGGCAATAATCATGACCGGTTTTTCGGTGACGGCTTTGGCCATGGTGCAAGCATCAATGATCGCTTCCATGTCGTTGCCGTCGACTTCGAGTACGTGCCAGCCGAAAGCTTGCCACTTAGCTTTTAAATCACCCAGCGGCATAACGCTTTCAGTTGGGCCGTCAATTTGAATGTTGTTTCGATCTATAATCGCCGTAATGTTGTTCAGCTGGTACTTGCTGGCCAGCATAGCCGCTTCCCAGACATTACCCTCATCCAGCTCGCCATCGCCCATGACAACGTAAACCTGGCGACGCATCTTATTATCCATGCGCAGGCCCAGCGCCATGCCGCAGGCTTGACTGAGGCCGCAGCCTAAGGGGCCGCTGGTGGTCTCCATACCGGGTAGCTTGAGGCGTTCGGGGTGGCCCTGCAGACGTGAGCCTAATTTGCGCAATGTCAGCAGCTCTTTTTTAGGAAAATAGCCAGCGTGGGCCATAGTGGCGTAGCGCACTGGCACGCAGTGGCCATTGCTCAGTAGCAAAATGTCACGCTCTTCCCAGTCGGGATTTTTAGGATCGTGCTTTAAGACATCAAAATACAACGCCGTAAAAATATCGGCTAAACCCAGCGGGCCAGCACTATGCCCGCTCCCGGCGTGCTCTAACATGGTAATAATATCCTCGCGGATATCGTTGGCTATGGTCTCTAGTCGTTTGATTGGCAATTTTTGGGGCATAAAATTAGCTAATTACTTCTTTCAGTGTAGCATAAGCGGCACCTGGATTGTGGGCACCGTGAATAAAACTGCCGACGTTTAAAACGTCAATGCCGCCTTCGGCGAGTTGACGGGCGTTTTCATCGTTAACTCCGCCATCCCAGCCAATTTCCAGTAGCGGTTTCAGTTTGCGAAGTTCAGCTACTTTATCAAGCAACCCCAGATCGGCGTGGCTATTGCCTTGGTAACCCAAGTTACCCGAAAAGATTAAGACGTGATCAATACTCTCGATGGCTGACGCAATTAAGCTAACTGGTGTTTCGGGCAGTAAGGCCACGCCAACTTCAATGCCATGGCGGTGCAGTGTGGCTGCCCAGTGGTCAAAATCCCCCTCGGCTTCAGCTTGAATAATAATCAGCCGCGGATGCTGCACGATAAACAATTCCAGGTGCTCCTCCGGGTTTTTGTACATGACATGCAGGTCGACCTGCACATTGCCCGGCCACCATAGCTTATCGAGGCCAATCAATTGACGGGGAGCCATTTCACCGTCCGCAACATCGATGTGCCAACGCACGGCAAACGGCTCAATCCGCTCTACTTGAGCGCGGTAGCCATGCGGTTCTTCGGCAGTAATAGTCGGGCAAATCGTGGTCATGTTAACTCATCAAGTTGTTTTAAGCGGCGCACGTAGCGATCAGCAGCAGCGAACGGCGTTTCGAGCCAGGTGGTAATAATAGCTTGTGTGGTTGGCATGTCTAGCTGCTTGGCCGACAGGCACAGCACATTACCATTGTCGTCATTGCGGGAGGAGTGGGCTTCGGCTAAATTCCAGCAGAGGCTAGCTCGAATGCCCTTAAAGCGATTGGCCGCCATGCACATGCCCTGGCCACTGCCGCAGATTAGAATACCGCGGGCCTGCTGATCATTGTCAGTCAATATACCGTGTGCCACTTTGCCGGCAAACTGCGGAAAATCATCGCCCGGTTCGAGCGCGGCATCACCGCTATCGATTATTTCGTGCCCGGAACGGCGTAAAAAGTCAGCAATTTGTTGCTTATACTCAAAGCCATTATGGTCCGCACCCAAGTATATTTTCATCATGTTTAGTGTAGCATAAGCGAGACTACCATTGCGCCTTCAAACTGGCCAGTTTGTCAGTGGTGGCTGCCTGCTTGGCGGTGGCGCATTGGGCGTCCGTACCCGCGACCGGTATGCCGCTAGTGATGCTATAGCAGCTAAAGGTGTACGCCACGCCGATTGGCGGACGCTTCGTGTTCATGGCCGCAAGCCGCTGCAGACAATCGTCCTTAAATGCCTTACATGACGATCCCAGTTTTTGGTAGGCTTGAACTGCCTTACCAGCCGGTATTTGCAACTGCACACCAACGCCGAGTGCCAGATTGGTAGCAGCGCTGACTGATTGCTGGTCAAACAAGAAGTTCCCCACGGAATAGGCTATCAGTCTCCCTTGGTAGCTCTCGCTATTCTGAATAACATGCGGGTGGGCACCGATGACCAGGTCGGCACCATTGTCGATCATCCGGTGGTAGGCGCTGACTTTTTCAGCTTCAGCGGTGGCTCGATATTCGATACCCATGTGCGGCATGGCAATCACTGGCATGACCGTGGCGTACTGGTGCATAACGGCCAGTTGGGCCTCGGTCGGCGTCGCATCTACAACATACATGTAGCCGCACAGGGCCACTGGCAACCATACGTCTTGCTGGCCGGGTGTTGTCTTGGCTGGCAAACTAATAACTTCACAGATGTCATTGGTATCACTCATGTTATAGGTGCCAAAATACTGAATGCCGTTTTGCTGAAGATTTTGTCGAGTTTGATCCAGCCCCCACTGGCCACCATTGTTATCCATGTGATTATTAGCTAGTGTGGAGGCCGTAAAATACTTGGCCAGGGTCGGCAAATATTCTGGGCGACAATTAAACTTTAGTATACTAACCTGCTCCGCATAGGCTACGTCCCGGTTGGTGATTGGGCACTCAAAATTACCGATCCAGGCATCGTAGCCGGAACGGTCGGCGGTACTTAAGCCACTGGTGATATAGTCATAGCTCTTGCCACTAGATTCGGCTCGACGTTGCGTTTGTCTGCCCCAGTTGACGTCACCGACAAACAGCAGATGCGTTGTCATGGCTTCGGCTTGTCGCTTGGTAGCGCCAACTGACTGCTTTACGGATGGAGGCGGTGCATCAGACCGTATAAAACCCCACCACACTGCCGCTCCAAGCAATACAATGGCAAGCGGTAAAACCCAGAGCGCATAGTGCCACCAGGACCGCCTCGGCAGTTTTTGTGACAGAAGCTTGTATCGCATAAATATTACTGTTTAGCAGCGTGCAGCAGGCGACCGACATCGGCCACGATTTCGACGAGACGGTTGGAGTAGCCCCATTCGTTGTCATACCACACGACAACTTTAGCCAGGGTTCCGGCTACAACATTTGTCAGCGCCAAATCTACCGTGCCCGATGAGCTATTACCAATGTAATCACTGCTCACCAATGGCTCGTCAGATACGCTAACGATGCCCTGGTAATATGGCTCGGCAGCGGCTTTTTTGAGCACTTCGTTGATTTCTTCCTTAGTTGTGGAGCGCTTGAAGACCATAGTAACGTCACTTAAAGACACCACGGGGGTTGGCACACGTATACTCAAACCATCAAACTTGCCCTTCAGGCTTGGCACGGTCAGGGCGACGGCAATGGCGGCACCAGTTGAGGTTGGCACAATGTTTTGCGGCGCAGCGCGGCCTTCACGTAAATCCTTGGACGGCGCATCGGTTAGGGTCTGGCTTGCGGTATCGCTGTGCACGGTAGTCAGCATGGCTTTTTCAACGCCAAATTCGCGATCCAAAATGTCCATGATGGCCGCTACGCTGTTGGTGGTGCAGGAAGCATTGCTAATAACATCACCACTATCTTTTAACTCGGCGTCGTTGGCGCCGATGACAACGGTTTTCACTTCGTCGCTCTTAGTGGGCGCTGAGATAACAACCTTTTTGGCACCGGCTTTAATGTGAGCGCCGGCAGCTTCGCCGGTGGTAAAGCGACCTGTTGACTCAATAACCACGTCGACCTTCATATCTCCCCATGGCAACACGGCTGGGTCTTTTTCGGCCAATACCGGAATTTTTACGCCATCGACAATAATATGCTTGTCGTCGTGTTCAACCTTGCAGTGATAGTTGCCGTAGTTGGAATCGTGCGCCAATAAGTAAGCCAGCGTTTTGGTATCGGTCAAATCATTGACGGCCACAACTTCTAAGTCAGTTCGATCGTTGGCAATCCGGAAGGCAATGCGCCCAATTCGTCCAAACCCATTTATAGCCACCCGTGTTTTCATGCAGTCAGTCTCCTAGCGTTACGTTATACAGCTTATGGCTTTATTGTACGGGAGAACGTACTGCTGCTGCAACCTTGGTCTAGGCCTGCTGTTTGTAGCGCTCAATGCACTCAGCAATGATCTTTTTGGCTTCTTCGGCGTCGTACCAGCCCAGAACTTTGGTGGAACCAGGCTTTTTGAGATCTTTGTAGTGCGTAAAGTGGTGCTCTACGCGCTGCTTCCAGGCTTCTCCCAAATCATTTAATGAGTTTAACCAGTCGCCAGAGTTCCGGTCATCAGCCGGGCGAACAACAATCTTGTCATCCACTTCGCCGTCATCTTCAAATTTCATAACACCAAGAATTTGGGCCTCTAGCCAGACACCAGTGGGGATTGGTTCATCGCAAACAACTAACGTGTCGAGTTCGTCACCATCTTCATCGAGCGTCTGTGGAATAAAGCCATAACTAACAGGTTTGGCAAAAATAGCTGGCTCAACGCGATCAAGCATGAAGGCAGCCCGCTGGCGGTCCCATTCAACTTTGAGGATGCTTCCCTGTGGAATTTCGACCACCGTGTTCACGATGCCGTTTTGATAGTCGCCTGGTGTCAGTACTTGGTTGAAGTCAGCCATTAATGTTCCTTTTACTTATTACGATCTATTGTACACTGGTGGGATATGAAAATCATCGGCCACCGTGGTGCTATGGGCATAGCCCCCGAAAATACCCTA
The DNA here is from genome assembly GCA_028286405.1 of Candidatus Saccharimonadota bacterium. Taxonomy (GTDB): domain Bacteria; phylum Patescibacteriota; class Saccharimonadia; order Saccharimonadales; family UBA4665; genus JAGQNO01. The sequence goes on along the minus strand of JAQBRP010000003.1, from coordinate 2,870 downwards.
GAGGCTTTCCAGAAAGCCATCGATTGCCAGGTCGATACAATCGAAACCGACGTGCGGTTGACCAGTGACGGCAAGCTAGTTCTGGTCCATAAGCACTTGCCAGTAGAGCTCGGCCGCCCCCTACGGATTGCCCAAACACCCTACGACGAAGTCATGCGCCATGATGACCGGATTATTACTTTGGAACAAGCTATTGCATTCATTGACCGCCGAGTGCGTTTGATGGTCGAGGTCAAAAAAGGCGTGCCGACCGCGCCAGTCGTAAAAGTTATAAAAAAATTCTTGGACCAGGGCTGGCAACCGACAGACTTTATGTTTAATTCCGCCAGCTACCAGGTATTAAAGGAGTTGAAGACCGAACTACCGGCCATTGAGCGCATTATTCAGGGCAACTGGTCGGGCGTACGCGTTCAATGGCTAGCCCGCCGGCTGGATACGCCCTACATTCTGCTCGACCAGCAATATATCTGGTGGGGCTACGTAGCCATGGTTTCGAAACGCTACAAACTTATAACCTACACCTACTTTGGCACTACCCTGCCGGGCTTCGACCACTTTAAAACCCGCAAATGGGAAAAGCATGGGCTATACGGCGTGGTTACCGATTATCCCAACCTCTACACGAAAAAATAGGCTAGACTAGTACTAATGAGAGCTAGGTTTGTCGAACGCAATGATTTAACAAATGTTATTACGAGCTTTTCGTTTGAGCCAGAGCAGCCCTTCAGCTACACCGCTGGCCAATTTATTGAGCTGACACTTACTGGCCACCAAGAAGATGGCCATTCAGCAAGGCGCTGGTTTACGCTTTCAAGCTCCCCCCATGAAGACGTACTAACCATAACCACTCGCGTCGGTAAAGCCGCTCATACCCCCTTCAAACGAGCTCTTAACGATCTACAGGTTGGCGCTGAAGTCGACATTAGTGAGCCAATGGGCGATTTCGTCTTGCCAAAACTTATTCAAGCACCACTGATTTTTGTAGCTGGTGGCATTGGTATTACTCCATTCCATAGCATTCTGGAGTGGCTAACGTACACCGATGAAGCCCGGCCTATTAAAATGCTCTACGGCGTGCGCAATGAAGACGATATTATTTTTCAGGATACCTTTGACGCGGCCAAGCAGCACGTCACCATTGTCGTGCAGGAGCCAGCCGCGGCCTGGGGTGGTGAACGGGGCCAGCTAACTGCCGAACTTATCTGCGGCCTCGAAAAACCAGCCGACGACACCTTGATTTACTTGTCTGGACCCGAGCCGTTCGTGCAGCAAATGCAGCACGACCTACAACAGCTTGGCGTATCACACCAACAGATTGTCCTCGACGAATTCCAAGGCTACGACGGCGTCTAACTTAGGCGTGGCTTTTGCGGTCCTAGAACCACAAAGAAGCGATTATCACGCACTGGGAGCCCGTATTGATTTGGAGCACTCTCACCGCGTGCAAATAATAAATATAGCCCTAACAGTATGCCGCCGAACGGTATAAACGTTAGCAGTAGATATGCCCAGCTGCGGCCCACATCGTGGAGTCGACGCACAGCCAGCGAGAAAGTAATCGGTAAAAGTACAACAACCGCCGCAATGATCAGTAGACCGCCGACAAATCCCACGATAGTACCTATCGCTTCCCAGCTAGTGCCTTTTGCTGCATCGGCGATTGACGCAATTCCGGCACCGCCAAGAAGCATTAACCACAAATAAACATTACCGAGCAGATACCCTATCCGGTTAATCCGCCGGTCGAACATACCTGTAACTTCGCTACTGCTGTTCATAATGACAGCAGTATAGCACTAATTTTGGACGGGGTGCGGCCGAGCTTCGAGGAATTCGCGGAGCTTAAGAGCGGCCGTAGCGCCCTCCCCGGCAGCAGAAGCAATTTGCATGGTCGCACCGCTGCGAATGTCACCGGCGGCAAACACGCCAGGCATGCTGGTTCGCAGATGCTCATCGGTCAGAATAAAACCAATGTCATCGCATTTAATTGAGGTGCTCTTAATAAACTGTGAGTTGGGGTCGAGGCCAACAAATACAAATACGCCGTCGGTTTTAAATTCGACTTTTTGACCGTCTTTGGTGCCGATTACTTTAGTCACGAAGTTTTCAGGATCACCGATGATTTCGTCGGTCGCAGTACCCAGGTGAACAGTAATCTTGCCTTCATCAACCAGTCTTTGTAAATCACGCTGCAGTACATCGCTGGCCTTAATAGATGAGCGCACCAATAAGTCGATGTGGGTAGTAAAACGAGTTAGAAAAATCGCTTCTTGCACGGCGCTGTTGCCGCCGCCAACAACCACTAAGCGCTTATCGCGGTAGAAGGCTCCGTCACAGGTGGCGCAGTAGTGCACGCCACGGGCATAGAATTCCTGCTCACCGGGTATACCGAGCTTTTTATAATCGGAGCCGGTTGCAATCAGCACCGCCTTGGCGTACATGTCGCCGCTGGTGGTCTCGAGACGCTTTATTTTGCCTTCATCGTGAATACTAGTCACTTCGCCAAATTCAATCACTGCACCAAAGCGCTCGGCCTGCTTTTGCAGCTCGGCCGCTAGAGTGAGGCCTTCGATACCTTCTGAGAAGCCAGGGTAGTTATCAATTTTGTCGGTAACAGCGGCCAGGCCGCCGGGGACACCGCGCTCGAACAGCAGGGTTTCGATGTCTTCACGGGTAGTATAAATAGCGGCTGCCAGCGCTGCCGGGCCAGCGCCAACAATAATCACATCATGAACGGTCTTCTCGGAATCAGCCATAGACGCCAATTAGACCCAGGCGGGGGCTAATTTTGCCAGGTTGTAGCCAACAACCACTTCACGGCTGTCGTCTTGTTTGGTGACAACTGTCACAGGCACGGTGAGAGAGCCTGA
>JAQBRP010000001.1 GCA_028286405.1 Candidatus Saccharimonadota bacterium | reverse complement strand
TCGTTATAACGAAGGTCTGCACCAGGCTATCGAAGCCAAGGAAGGCGTCGAAGTGCAAGAAGAGAGCATGACGCTGGCTAGCATTTCATTCCAGAACTACTTCCGTTTGTACGACAAGCTATCGGGTATGACCGGTACGGCTATGACCGAAGCCGAAGAGTTTCACCAGATTTACAAGCTCGATGTTGTTGAAGTTCCACCAAACCGTCCGTTGGGGCGTACTGACCGGGTTGATAAAATTTACCGCAGTGAGGCAGTCAAGTTTAAAGCCATCGTCCGCGAAGTTAAAGCCTTGCACACCAAGGGTCAGCCAGTGCTTATTGGTACTGCCTCAATTGAAAAGAACGAAGCCCTCGGTGCTGCCCTCAACAAAGCCGGTGTACCACACCAAGTATTGAACGCCAAAAACAACGAACGTGAAGCTCTGACAGTCGCCAAAGCCGGTGAAAAGGGTGCCGTAACACTAGCCACCAACATTGCCGGTCGTGGTACCGACATTGTGCTCGGCGAGGGCGTTATAGACCTCGGCGGACTGTACGTGCTCGGCTCGGAACGGCACGAGTCACGTCGTATTGATAACCAGTTGCGTGGTCGTGCTGGTCGTCAGGGAGACCCTGGTATGACCCAGTTCTTTGTCAGTACCGAAGACGACCTGATGCGTATTTTTGGTGGCGACCGCATTGGCAGTGTTATGACCCGTTTGGGTGCCGATGACGATACTCCAATCGAGAATCGTATGATTAGCCGCTCGCTCGAAAAAGCCCAAGAGCGCGTCGAAGGCTACAACTTCGACCAACGTAAAAACGTCGTCAAGTATGACGACGTCATGAACCGTCACCGTAAAGCGGTGTACAGCATGCGCCGTGAAGTACTCAAGGCCGAAGACATTAGCAAGCGTATTAAGTTACTGCTCGAAGAAGAGGCTCACGCCATCGCTACTTCGCCACTACTGATGAGTGATAATCTGGACAGCGTCGTTCGTGAAGTATTTCCGTTTGACGAAGCAACGCTGGATCGTCTGTTTGACACCGAGGCCGATCGCTTCGAAAAGTCCCTACTCAGTGAAGCTAAGGAGCTATACAACGGCCGGGAAGTGGCCTTCACCTCAGAAATCATGCGCAAAGTGGAGCGCGATGTATACCTGCAAATTTTAGACAACCTTTGGATGCAACACCTCGAGAACATGGACCACCTGCGTGAAGGTATTCACTGGATTAGCGTTGGTCAACAAGACCCGCTGGTTGAGTACCGCCGCCGTGGGCAGCTGTTATTTGAAGACATGCAAATTACCTTGCGTCACGACATCGTGCGGGCCATGTTCCATGTTGAACCAGTCGATGCCGAACAGCTCAATCGCCCAGTCGAAACCGAACTAACCCGCGCTGCCCGCAGCTCAGTTGATAACTCTCGGACCGTTCGGACTGGTCAGGAAGAATTTGACGCCAAAGATTTCGACAACGAAGCCAAAGTTCAGAATCAGCCAAAGACCAAACAGCCGGATGTTCGCAAAAAAGCCCGCAAAACCGAGCGCAAGCGCAAGACTGCTGCCAAGCGGAGACATAAGTAGCGTGAAGCATACTGTCTCGGAAATTACCCTGACGACTGGTGCTAAAGGTTTGCTGGTGCACATTCCGCACGCCAGCGTCATGACTTTCGACATTAACTTCCGAGCCGGAGAATACTTGGTACTACCCGAAAAGTGGGAAGTACCGCACCTTATGGAGCACGTGCTGCTCGGTGCCAACGAACTGATTCCTAAAGCCCGCGATTTTCAAGCCGAGCTTGAAAAAAATGGTGCCTACTCTAACGCTTCAACCAGCGTGTACGACATTACCTACGAAGCCGAGTGCGCCGATTTTGAATGGGACCGCGTGCTCGGATTACTGCTTGCCTCCATTACCCGACCCCTGTTCTTGAAAGAAGAATTCCAGGCTGAGTTTGGTAACGTCCAAGAAGAAATGGCCGCTCGGGCCAACAATCACTTCCGTCGCCTGAGCCTCGAAATGCGCAAATCCCTAGGCCTGCTGGTTAAGACCGACGCCGAGCGCCTGGCCATTATGGACAATGTCACGGTGGACGACGTTCGTAACCATTACCAGCTAACACACTTTTCGCCCAACATGCGCTTTGTAGTGGCTGGTGACTTGAATGCCAAGCGCCGCGAACATATCATTAACATGCTCGAAAACGTTGACCTGCCCAAAAAAGGCAAGCGCTTTCTGCTGCCGCACGAAAAGCCAAAACGCCTCACCCAACCGGTGTACGTTCAGAACAAGACCGTCGAAAACCTGTACTTTTACATCGACACCTTTATGAAGCGGCGCATGACCGACCCTGAAACCGACGCCCTGAATTTGGTAAACACCATGTTGACCGAAACGCTGTACTCTAAAATTCTTGGCACCGCCCGTGAACGTGGCCTGGTGTACGGCATGAACTCCGGTCTCAGCCAAACCCGCGACGCGAGTAACTGGTGGTTTGGTGCCCAGGTGTCCGACAAAAACGCTGGCGCGCTCATGGGCATTATTGTTGATGAGCTCAGTAAGGTAATGCGCGGCGAGCTCGACGACGAAGAAATCGCCACCACCAAGCAATATGCCTTGGGTCGTTTTCAGCGCAGCGCCCAAACAGTCGGCGGCACGGCCAGTGGCTATTCCGGCCGGTACTTCTTTGACGAAGTTATCGAAAACTACTACCAGATTCCAGCTCGTATTGAAGCCATCGAAAAAGACGAAATTATTCACATTGCTCGCTCAATGTTTGCCGATAAGGTCTGGGGCGTTGGCGTTCTTGGCGGTTGTGGCGAAGAATTCACGGCTGAAATTCGCAAGCAGCTAGCTCCGCTGTGGAGCAATCAAGTTGTGGGCGTGCTCTAGGGCAATGAGCCATGGAAGACCAGGCCCAAACACTTCAAAAACAGATTAGCCAAGCCGCCCAGAGCCTTAAAATTGCCGAGCTGGCAACCGAGCTAGAACGGCTCAAACAAGCCAGCCAACAAACAGGCTTTTGGTCAGACAGTAGCGCGGCTCAAGCCACCATGCAACAGATTGCCAAGCTGGAGGCGCGTGTTGCGCCATGGCTGGAACTGCAGCAGGGCGTTGCCGATGTGGTTGAGCTTGTTGGCTTGCATGACGACAGTATGCAATCAGAGCTTGATCAGCAGCTGCAGTCCATTGACACCAAGTTTTCGGCCCTCAAAGAAGACCTTAAGTTTGCGGGGCCCTACGACGATCACGATGCAATTTTGACGCTGTCTGCCGGTGCCGGTGGCACTGACGCCCAAGACTGGACACAAATGTTATTCAGAATGTATACTCGCTTTTTTGAAAAGTCTGGTTGGAAATATACCTTAATCGAAGAATCGCCCGGTGAAGAGGCTGGCCTTAAGAGCGCCACGCTGGAAGTCAGCGGTTCGTTTGCCTACGGCAAACTGAAAGGTGAGCATGGTGTGCACCGCTTGGTGCGCCTCAGCCCGTTTAACAGTGATAACTTACGGCAAACTAGCTTCGCCAAAGTCGAAATTTCACCCAAAATCGACAAGCCTGACGAAGTGGAAATCGATGAAAAAGATCTTAAAATTGATGTCTATCGCAGTGGTGGTCATGGTGGCCAGTCGGTAAATACTACTGATTCGGCAGTGCGTATTACGCACTTGCCAACTAACATGGTGGTGGCCATTCAGAATGAGCGCTCCCAGCTGCAAAACCGCGAAACGGCCATGACAATTCTGCGTGGCCGCTTGGCTCAGCTGCAGCTTGAACAGCACGCTGAAAAACTCGGTGAACTCAAAGGCCCCAACCAATCGGCCGAGTGGGGCAACCAAATCCGCAGCTACGTGCTACATCCCTACAAGCAAGTAAAAGACCTCCGAACAAGGTACGAAACGTCTGATCCGGATGCCGTACTCGACGGGGAACTTGCGCCCCTAATTGACGCCTATTTAGCGTTTGTTCTGGGTAAGTATTGATTCTATGCAATAAAGTTGTAATATATGTCTAATGCAGACTGTGTTAGAGGCAAAGAAGCGATCACCGGCTGATGAATACTATCACCTTTATCCAAGGCGTATTCCTGCTGCGCCTCGACTACATGACATAGCTCAACGGCTCGTCCAACACGGTACGACTGCGCAGAGCCTACTGACGGTAGCTAATGTTTACTTTGAACTTGCCCAGCACCCTCAGTTAGGCCCACGGGCCCAACAAAGGAGCGGTATAAAACTTGACCGATTAATCCACAGAGAACATCTTGACGACCGTCCACAGGTGTCCGGACGGAGGGCCGGCCTGATGGAGGCGCACCTTCCGATACTTAAATACGGGTGGACCGATACAGCGCGCGAGGTTACAAAACGCGGCATTACCAAATTAATACTATGGGACGCCCAGAAAGCTGAGAGCTGTGGGAGCGGTACAAGGGGCGAACGGGGAAACATGAAAGGCGAGTCACTAGAGCTGTTAACAGACTTGCTGCTGGGCTATACGGGTCTCGATGGTATTAGTGCTATGACCAGCTCCGCTCGACAAGATGGCTACCCCAATCTTATTGAAGGTAAGGCCTATCGTTGGGACGTGACGGCAGTTTCCAACGGCGCGACTATACCGGCCGGCGAATATCGTATTCAAGTCAAATCAGATGATAGTAGTATGGATGGTTACCATCCCGAGATAGCCAGAGTTAATGGCCCGAGCACCCTAGGCGTTTACGCACAGGAATGGGGAGCCATAACCGACCTTTGCATGCAAGCGGCCAGCACTTCAATCGGTGGCGTAGCTTCGGGCGACATTGTTCACGTTCAGGAACGCTTGCTAGAACGACTGACGCTCGCTGGGCCAGTCGTAGTGCTGCCCTAAGCGTCTGGTGTCCTGACGTGCTGCTTATGCTACAATATTGCTAATGATATTGTTGGATCGGGTCAGTAAAACCTATAACAAGGCCGCCGGGCCATCACTCGACCGTATTAGCCTCCATGTTGAGCCCAAAGAGTT
>JAQBRP010000006.1 GCA_028286405.1 Candidatus Saccharimonadota bacterium | reverse complement strand
GCCGGCACTGGTTATTGATGGCCGTTCTTACGATTTTGGCGGCCCACGGTACTACAATACTGCCGCCGATACCACCGCAGTAGAATATACCAACGGTAGTGGCGGCGGGCATACTAATACCAAGCCTAACCTTGGAGCCATTAAGAACCCGGCAGCCTACTCCGCCTTTACGTACGATACGGTAACTGGAGAGTGGCAGTATAGCGTGTTTACAGTTCGGCCAGATGCTTCGGTGAGTATTACGCCACTCGTAAAACTAGCCGTCACCGATACAGCACCACCGCCCCTAATCACAGCCGATTCAGATCGTGACAATACCGCCACCAAGCACACGGGCACCGTCATACAGCACCGCTGATTGACCCGGTGTAATGGCCCGCACTTCTTCTTGTAAGGTTAGCGTGGCGTCGCCATCGTTAACCAGAAGTTCACAGGGTACCAGTGGAGCCCGGTAGCGGGTGCGTACTTGATAGCTACCGGCTGCCGGTTCACCATTAATCCAATGGACACTGGTCAGCTTGAGTTGTTTGCGCCAGAGGCGCTCGTCTTGCAGATCGGTGGTCACATACACCTCATTTTTAGCCATATCTTTGCCGACCACGTAGTATGGCAAGCCGCCGCCGACGTCCAGGCCATGTCGTTGGCCGATGGTATAAAACAGTGCACCATCGTGCTCACCAATAGTCTTGCCCTGTTCATCAATAATTGCCCCGTGCGGTTGCTCACCCAGCTCGGCTAGCAAAAAGTCCTTAATGCCGACTTTACCCACAAAGCAAATGCCCTGGCTATCTTTTTTATCGGCCGTAGCCAGACCTAATTTAGTGGCCAGCTGGCGTACGTCGGGCTTAGCCATGTCGCCAATCGGCATCAGCGATTTACGTAGTGCCTCTTCTGTTACGCGGTACAAAAAGTAAGACTGGTCTTTATTAGAATCTTGGCCAGCCAGCAGCTGACCGTCGTGAATCCGGGCGTAGTGACCGGTAGCAATCATATCGGCCCCATCGGCCAGGGCAGCGTCTAGGAATAGCTTAAATTTAACCTCTTGGTTGCACATAATATCGGGGTTGGGCGTAATGCCAGCCTGGTAACCGGCCACCATGTAATCGACTACCTTCTGGCGGTACTCGGTCTCGAAGTCATACATTTTAAAGTCGATGCCCAGCTGCACGGCTACGCGCTTAGCATCCTGGAAGTCTTCTTTCCAGGGACAAGCAAAACCGGGCAGATCTTTGCTCCAGTTCTTCATGTAAACGCCGGTTACGTCAAAGCCGCGCTCTTTAAGGAGCGCCGCCGTGACCGAACTATCGACACCGCCGGACATACCGACATAGACTTTTTGACTCATGTTATAACCATTATATCAGAGGTGGCAGCAATTACTGGCGACGAGCAGCTTCCAGCGTTTTGCGCAGTACATACAGCTCGTGACGCCGACCAACCCAAAACGCCAACAGCAGTAACGGTACCGTCAGCAGTGTTGGCCACCATATGGCTGGGGCCTGCTCCGCTGCGCTGCCATTGCCATCTTTGGAGGCGGCAGCTGTGGCGGCTTGGGTTGCCCCGTTAGCCACGGCTACAAGCTGCAAAAAGGCGGCCACCCCATTTTTATCAGTGGCTCGCACGGTTACCGTGTAAACACCGGCGTTCGTATAGCTGTGTTTAACGTCAAAACTGCCAGCCACCGACTGGCTCTGCAGCACTGGCGATGAGCCATCACCCCAATCAACGCTGATCGCGTAAGGGCCACTGCCCCCATTTAAAATAAGTGGCCACACCAGTGAATCTCCCGGATAGGCACCACGCCGGGCAAAGATACTCGTAACGGTCACTCGACTACCAAACTGGGCGTACTGGGCATCGTTAAACGTCACATTAACCGTATTGGAGTCGGGGCCAGCTTGGTCGAGCGCATCGTACACCCGCACCACCAGCTGGTTGCCACCGCTAAACAGATCGATCTTGAGTGAATAGCTGCCGCCTACACACAGCGTCGAACCCACAAATACATTGTTATCAAATACCTTTATGAGATTACCGGTGGTGCAGAGGCCAGCCACTGTAATGGGGGTACTGGTAAACACGGTGCCGTTAGCGGGCGTGGTTATGGTTGCTGCCCGCGTAGGTGGAGCGGTTGATATAGAGCCTTCCAGACCCACCGACCCAGCTTGGGGGTTCTGAGTGGTGTCGGCCGCCCTAGCGACCCCTGTTAACGAGCATTGCAATACTAGTACTAGCATACTAGTTAGGATGAGGATCCTCTTGGTTCTTGCTGCCACCAGTGTACCCATGAGCTTAGCGGCTAACGATTACGGCTATTTGCCCGCGACACAACGCGACGGTTGTACCACTTAATGGTCCGCGGCAGGCCGAAGATCAGGTACAGGACTAAGGCAATCAGACCTAGGGCTAGGACAATTGTCAGCACTGGAATAACGTAGAAGGTTGTGGAGGCGGTGATCAGTTGGCCCTTATTCCCGTAACCAAAGTTACCGACCATGGTGTATTTGCCGAAGCCACCAACATCCTTCAGTGGTAGGCTGAATTTACGAATGCTTTCTGGCAAAACGTTACCGCGAGGGGTCGTGTTATTAACTTCGTAGGTGCCGAGCACCTTGCCACGCCAGTTCTTGAGGGTGATCTTACCAAATGGCTGCTCTTGTACGTCGCCACTGTTCTGGAAGCGCACCACGCCGTTAATGTCTTTGCCATCAAAGAACACGGTGCGTGGCGTATCGACCTGGTTGGCATCAACGGCTTCACGGACGTCAAGGCTGGCGACCGTCAGTTGTTCGTTAATGTTGCCGGGCACCGTTACTAGCACCAGCGAACCAACACTGGCCGAGAGCGTGACGTTTTTGGCATCAGCGTTATCGCTGGTGTGCGGCGCAAACCGAATGGCACCGTAGTAACCGCCGGCAGCGTAGCTCTTTGGTACCACAATTGGCACACGGACATTTTTGCTCTCACCTGGCTGCAGCGTCACGCCAGGAATGGTGCCGACCAGGCGCTTGAGACTATGTGATGGTGCGTATTTAGTTGCATCAAGCAGTATTTGAGGCTGGCCGCTCTCGTCACTGCTGGCGGTAAAGTCATTGACCAATATATCGTACGAAGATACCGACGATGTAACGTTGGTAACGGTTACCTGCACAGCTTGCGTGGTGCCGGCGTTAATCGTCACGTCAGAGCGAACTGGTGATACCTTTAGCCCGTTATCGCTGGCCGATCCATTGCTGGCATTCGGCGTTGCTGCAGTAGCCGCGAAGACTGTACTACCCGACAAAACTACAAACGCGACCAGGAGGCTGGTTAGATTAGCCAGTTTACTACGCAACATGTTTGATTTCCTCACTTAGTTTGAGCTAATAGTAACAAACCGCTTGCGGTTTGCCAATACAGAGAGCCGACGGTCAAAAGCTACCGAGTGCCAGATACATAATAGTACTGACATAAACGCCTGGCGCTTGATCACGGCTGACATTCACCATGTAGGTCGCTGTATACTTGCGAGCTTCGTCGGGGGCCACTGAGGCGGCCACCACATCGCCTGAGTTAAAACGAAAGAAGTTAACCTGATTGTAGCCGCCCGCTGCTACACCGCTACCGACGCCACTGACGTCTTCTCCGCCGGTGGGTGCCGTGTTAGCCCGCAGATTCAGACCAAACTGGCTGACTCCCGGCCGAGACACATCGGCACCAGTGAGCTCCGCAATAACATTATTACCCGAGGTTAGGCTGTGGCCATTCACGCGGATGGTGTAGCCATCAACAGCATTGGTGGCAGCCAGCATTTGGGTGCTGCCCTGGGTAGCCTGGCGACTACTGAATTCCCCAAAATCGACGTAATCACCGCTGACGCTGTTGCAATTAAAGCCCGGCACCGTTACCCCGACACAGAACAGCAAGTACGGGGGGACTGTGGCATTAATGTCGACGGCGCTGGCGATGGCAAAGGCTGCCCCACCGTAATTATTCGAGGGACCATTGATATCGCTGCCAGCAAAGGTCTGGAAGCGAACGTAGTATGACCCGGCGGTCGACGGGTTTATAACAGTGTCGAATTCGTAACTGTTGGGCTGGGCGGTGGAGGCGGCAACTGTCCGCTCTAGCACCAGCTGGTTAGCTGTCGACTGTGTCGACATTGAAAAGCCAACATCACCCGCTTGATTCAGTAAGTTAGCATTGGTGGCATCAAAGCCCGTTGGCGGAGTACAGGCCGTACCGGCAAATGGATCGTTTGAGCAAATTTGCAGCAGTACCGTTTGGATTGCATCGGTCGAAGTCGGCTGAAAGCGAAAGGTGTACTGCGCCGTGGCGCTCACCTGGTTATCACTCAGGGTCAGTGATCGGTTATCAAGTCTACTGCCGGCAGCCGCCAGCAAATTCATAGTTGTGGCCACGCACAAGGCTACCACCACCCCTACCAGGAGGAGTCGCTTATTGATTCGGCTGTTAGCTAGTGGCCACCCCATTCATGGTTGCCCTAGAACGATCCGGTGGCAATCATGGCCAGGTTAGTGGTATACAGACCGGCTGGGGTCGTGTTACCGGCCGTCGCGGCAAAGTCGTACTGATTGAGCATGGTACTAACCGGACCGCTGGCATGAGCCACCACGTCGCCGTAGGTAGAAGTTACGTTATCACCAACCGTTGAGGTATCCATTCCAAATGTATTGGGGTCGGCTGAACCGCCGCGGTCAACGTAGTTGTCGTCACAGTTCAAGCTACCGGTGCCGCCAGAGCCATCGTGGCAGTACATGCCAAAGGCGGCTGTACCGGCTGTCATAACCGACCATGTTGAGGCACCGCCACCGACTGCCGGAATGCCACAAGTGGCACCAGCGTCCATACTCAGGCCTCCACAAGCCAACGCGCTACGCATACGAATAGTAAGCCCATTGACGGCATTTGTAGAAGTTAGCGTAAAGATTGGCTGCTGATCAATGACATCGGGGCCTAGGGTGTTGTTGGTGCCGTGGCCGAGCGTAATGGCTGGGGTTGCTGTGGCTCCACAGTTTGGCGGCGCGGCACCAGAGTACAACCCCGATACACAGAACGTCAGGGCTTCTTGCACCTTGGCACTGACCTGTACGATTTCACTGGTACTCAGTGCAAAGCCGCCGTAATCCTGGTAAGTACCGGGGCTATCATGGGCGTAGGTGCCAATGCCCACCGTGGCACTACTATAGGTCAGCAAGCGAGCATAAAATGTGCCTATAGCGCTCGGGTTAGTTACGCCGCTAATTGCGAAGGTGTAGGTAGTACCCGATGTCAGCGCCGTGCCAGCTGATTTGGTCATACTAAAGGTTTGCCCGGAATTAGCAGAAGTGGCCGTCCAGCCAGTGCCGAGCCCTGCTGTGGTAGAGGCTCCAACTACATAGTTCGTAGTATCAATCGTGGGTGTGACACCAAGATTAAAGTCGGTTGGTGCATCACAGCTGGCATCACCGATAATTGGCGTACCTGTACCGTCACAGAAATCAAGCACCACACCGCGCAGAGTATAACTGGTAGCTGCCGTAAAGGTCACGCGGTAGGTTACGTTAACACCACTGCCAACGCCGCTGGCAATGGTTCCGCCACTGGCGCCGTTGTCGCTTAATGTAACCGACCGCTCTTGCACCTGGCCGCCCACAGCAGCCGCCAGAACAGTAGCTGGCAGGGCTGCAAACAGCATCCCAAGCACGGCTAAGAACAGTAGGGGTCGTCGTATAGTTTCTAGACTTTTCTGTATTTCTTTTTTCATGTTTTATCTGTTAATTTTGGAATTCTAAACAAATACTAACATGCTTATGCTCTTCGTGCAATAACTGGGGCCGCCGACTGACTAGAATGTGCCGGTGGCAATAGCCACGATATTGGCGGTATAGACACCCGAGGGCGTGGTGTTGCTGGCGGTAGCGCCAAAGGTCCAGGTATTGTTGACGTTGCTTACTGGGCCACTGCACGATAAGGCCTGGCTTCCATAGGTAGTTGTGACGTTGTTGGTGCTGGCCGTGTCCATGCCAAAGTAATTAGTGGTAACGGCGTTGTACGGAGCCGCGATGGTGGTGCCGGCTGCAGTACCGATCATCAGCCCAAAAGCCGCCGTTCCGGCTGGCATAGCGGCGACAGGCGTGGTGTTAGCTCCACTGAAGGCGGGCGGAATGCCACAGGTTGTACCGCCGTCTAAGCTCAAACCGCCACAGGAACTGTTGCTGTTACGTATGCGCACGACCGCACCAGAGCCAGCATTTGTCGATATCTGACTATAAACATTAGCCGTATCTACAGTCGAGCTGTCAATGGCTTGGGTTGTGGTACCGTGTCCCAGCGTTACAGCTGGCGTCGAGGCCCCTCCGCAGTTTGAGGTTGGGGAGGCATTCGAAAGACAGAAGGCCAAGTTTTCTTGCACGCGAGCAGTAATAGTAATGACCGACACGGTGCTGAGCGCAATGCCACCGTAATCAATATAGCCCGTCGCCGCAGAAGTGACGTGCCCCTGAGCTGCTGCCGCTGTTGCATAGGTATAAATACGGGCAAAGAACGTACCGGTAGTCGATGGGTTGGTTAGAGCGTTTGTGGCATTTCCAAGTTCAAAGCTTACCGTTGAGGTAAGTGCAGCGGGCGAAGCGCGCGTTAAAATGAGCCTGCTGGCGTTAGCGGTACCAGCATCACTGGTATAGACTGCGAACGCGCCAGTTCCCATACCGCTGGCATTGAAAATGGCCGTCGTTGATTTATTCGTGAGGAGACCCGTTGGTGCGGTGCAAGTCTCACCGGCTAACGGACTGTTACTGCAAAAATCAATAACAATGCCGCCAATAGTGCTCGCTGTGTTGGTGGTCGTAAACGAAACCTTATAAATAACCTTAGTACCACTACCGACACCCGTGGTTATAGAGCCACCCGAGGGAGCCGAGTCACTCATTTGTATATTTCGAGCCTGAATTTGCACAGCCTCGGCTTTGTTCATGGGAAGTGCCGTCAGAACAATAGCAGCAACAAGCTGCAACGCCAATACGGCATAGACTCTTCGGTTTTGTAGTAGTTGGCTAATATTTATTTTTTGTATCATGTATGCACCCTTTTAGTGCCTCATCAGATGTAACTGCCCATAGATTACCATTAGCATTATGTTATTGCAAGCATTTCGTTGTGTGTTCGACATCACATCTAGAATGTTGCTGTCGCCACCAATACGTGATGAAGCGTATAGGTGCCCCCCGCCGTTAAGTTCGAGACGTTAAAAATATATGAAATCGTATAGTCTGTTTCACCGCTACTCTGGTCAGAATAGGCAATGGTGTCGTTCTGCACGTACTTAAATTGGTTGCTGGTATTGTAGCCGCTGCTGACTTGTCCGTGACTAAACGTGGCATCGGGGTTTTGGGTAGGGTTGGCACCAAAGGTAGCTGGCGAAGTATTGGCCTTCAGGTTAATGCCAAATTGCTCAGTACCGGCTGCCGACGCTGCCGGCGAAGACATACCAGCCAGTGCGTAGGCACCATTGGTTGGACCGGGTGACGTCTGTGTCACTGTGTAGCCGCTTGATAAATAGGTCTTCACCGCAAAGGTGGCGGTTGCAGTTTTAGTGGTGGAGCTGGTTAATTCACCGATGTCGAGGTTGGTATTGTTGACTACGAACTCCAAAAACGGTGTGCGGTCGGTATTAAAACCGGCTTGCGCCTGGTAGCTGGCGCTATTCGTATTACCGACAGCCGTCTCACCGGCCGACAGTTTGGCGCAGTAATTTGTTGAGCAGTCGTGTAGCGAACCGCCACTGCCAAAGAACACCTCGTTCACCGAGAAGTTGCTCGATGAAGATTGCACCGCCCAGGCCATGCCACCCATGCCAAAACTGACGAGCAGCGCCAAAACTGTCACCAGCCCCAATTTTTGTTTTATTCTCATGCTTACTCCAGTATTGCAAATCGGCCAGTTAAATTCCAGTCACGCTTACGCTTTAGGGGTATTTCTTGTATTATAAGACTAAGCGTAAGCAAAATTGAGAGATATGGATCAAAAGCCACCGGCATCCCCGGAAGAACCCGCCGAAACTGAGTCACTCGATCAACCGTTAACGGTTGTTGAAGGCCAGCCCGATGCCGCCAGTGCGGTGCAGGAAACCGGTGTTATATCGGCCGAGGGCGACATCCCCCAGGCCACCCGGGCAGCAGCCAAGCCGCCGATACACAAACGGCTGCTTAATCGGCTGCTCAGCTTTAATATTTACTTACTACTGTTCATATTTATTCTGATTGTGGCGGCGCTGATTGTTTTTTTCAGCTACAACTACAGCCGTAAGCAAGCTGGCGACTCCAAGGTGAACACCACTTCACTGTCACAAGATACCCTCGACCAGCTAGCCAACAGCGATGCCACCGTCGGGGCTTCTGGCCAGGTGCTAAACGTCCAAAGCAGCGCCGTGTTTGCCGGCAAAGTACTGGCCCGCAGCGACCTGGAGGTTGCCGGCAATTTGCAGCTTGGCGGCAGCCTCAACCTGCCGAACATTACTGTCAACGATACGGCTAACTTAGGCCAAGTAACCGTCAGTAAAAACCTGGCCGTAACCGGTAACGTGGCAGTGCAGGGTTTGCAGACAATTGCCGGGTCACTGCAAGTCGGCGGCACCGCACGATTCAACGGTGCCCTGTCGGCTCCGCAAATTTCGACCAACAGCCTGCAATTGAATGGTGATTTAGTGCTTACGCGACATATCACCATTGGTGGTGGCACACCCAGCCGTAGCAACGGTACGGCACTCGGTAGTGGCGGCACGGCCAGCGTCAGTGGCAGCGATACAGCCGGCTTCGTCAGCATTAACACCGGTGGTGGACCAGGTGCTGGCTGCTTTATAACGGTCACCTTTACCGCTAAGTTTAACGCCACGCCACATGTATTAGTCACTCCCGTAGGGTCGGCAGCTGGTGGGCTTGGCTACTACGTCAATCGCTCAACCAGCAGTTTTAGCATTTGCAGTAGCAACGCTGCGCCGGCCAATGCCAGCTTCGGCTTTGATTACTTTGTAGTTGGCTAAACGTCTAAAAAGACTTTTACTTTATCGGACTGAACGTGCATCAGTCCACCGCTAATACGAATGCGCTTTTCGCCGGATGGCGAAACAACCCGCAGCTCACAAGGGTTGAGTAGTGATAAAAACTTGTGGTGCCGTGGCAAAATGTCGAACGGGCCGGTGGCGTTCTCGGCAGAAATACTAAAGGCAGTCTCGTCAAAGTACACTCGAAACGGCGAATATATCTTCAGGTGCATAACTGGTTTGCCATCGACTAGCTGGCCCCCAGTTTTGGGTGCTGCCCGGCCATCATCAACCAATTGCCCGGTGCTGGCGTCCTGACGCATAGCCATTAGACAATAATCTCCTCAATGCCCTTCAGTGTTTCTTCGCGACTCCAGGTTTCACCCTTGGTAGCCGATTGGGCTTCCATGACGTGCATGGGCTGGCTAAAGAACTGAATGAGTTTTTTGGCTTTGGCGTAATCGCTGCGGTCGGCAGCCGACAATTCATTTTCACCAATAATGGCAATAATGCCGCGTAGCGATTCGTGCTTCTGCAGCAAGGACTGCACCTGAATGCTGAGCAAGTAATGGCGCTCGCCAACAATGTCGGGGTTCAACAAGCTGGAGGTCGTTCGCGTCAGGTCGACCGCTGGACGAATGCCCTGCTCGGCCACCGTACGACTGAGTACAATCGTGGCATCCATTTGGTGTTGAATCATTTGTACAGCCGGATCGCTGAGGTCGTCGGCCGGCACGTAAATGGTTTGTACGGCGGTAATTGAACCAGTTTCGGTCGAGCTTAAACGGTCTTGCAGGATTTTAATATCACTAAAAATAGTTGGCTCGTAGCCACCCTCGTTGGGTACCTGCTCTAAAATGGCCGATAGCTCGTTGCGGGCCTGCACAAAACGGTACATGTTGTCGGCAAAGAACAGAATGTCTTTGTGCTGCTCGTCGCGGAAATACTCGGCTAGCGTGACGGCAGCATTGGCAATTAACGAACGTTGCACCGGGTTTTGGTCCATTTGCCCAAAGAACATGCAGGTGTTCTTGAGCAAGTCGTGGTCTTTGAGCGTTTCATATAGTTCAGCGCCTTCACGAATACGTTCACCAACGCCGGCAAAGAAGCTCAGGCCGCCGGTACCCTTGGCAATGTTATAAATCATTTCCATGGTTAGCACCGTTTTACCGACGCCAGCACCACCAATAACCCCAATCTTGCGACCCTTCACAAAGGGCGTAAAGAAGTCGATTACTTTAATGCCAGTTTCTAGAATTTCTGGCTTGCTGGTTCCAAAGGTAGTGGCCCGGGGTGGCAGTTTAAAAATGTCGCGGCGCGGCATGTCCGGGTCGAGTGGCTCACCGCCATCAATCGGCTCGCCGAGGGCGTTAATAATACGGCCAATCATTTGCTCACCAACCGGCACTTCAATGCTCTTACCGGTGGCTACGACCTCCATGCCCTTGTGGATGTTACGCTCGCCATACAAGTTCAAACATTCCGCCGTGTAGCGATTGATTAATGACCGGACCAGCAACGGCGTGTTTTGCTCATTGCGGACGGTTAGCACTTCGTTCAAGGCCGGCATGGTTTCGGCCTCGTCGAACTCAATGCGCAGCACCATGTCCTTCATTGATCGTACAATGCCAATACTCATAGCTGGTGACTCCGTACAACCTTCATACCGCCAGTAACTTCCTTTAGACGCTGGTCACCAACTGCTCGACGGACGCGGTTGTACTCAAGCCGTAAGCCGCTGGAAGTATCCAGCGCCAGTTGCTGGGCCGATGACATGGCCCTGTACCGGCTGGCGTGCTGGGCTAGTTTTGATTCCAAAATCATCTGGCTCAGGGAAATCTGCAACATAATGCGCTCTAGGTGGGCAATCACGGCGTAGCTACTGGGTTCAAAAATATAGTTAATTTCGGTAATAATGTCATCGCCCTCGTTCACCAATGTACCGGCGGCTTGCACGGCAGAGTGCAGATCAACTTTTTTAATATCTTGGACCATCAGCGAGGTATACGACTGGTAAAACACCGACGTCGTTTTATATTCCTGAATGTGCTGCACCAGTGGCGTGACGTTAATGTTTTTGTCGACCGTCGGCAAGCGGAAGTACTTAATAAAGGCCACTCCCCGCTGGCTAAGCTGCACGGCACCGTGGTGACCAATAATAATAATGTCTTGTTTAGCTGGATCATACCCTTTGAGCATCAGGTCAATCAAACGTTGGTCAATGTCACCACTAAAACCACCCTCGGCAGTAATACCAATGAACAGGTCCTTGTTGATTACTTTTTGTTCTTTTTCGCGCCCATAGTTGAACAATTGGTCAACCCGCAGCTGGCTATACATTTGCCACAGGTCAGCAAAGAAATCGCGCGACTCCAGCACCTGGTTCTTAATTTGGGCAATGCGCATGCTCGACAGTCCTTCAAAGGCACCAGTTAAGGTCAGAATGGTGCGCATTGATTTTTCCTCGGCGGCTATGTCTTGGGCACGTCTCATGACTTGGCCTCAGCTTTGTGTTTTTTCTTATCGCGCCTTGATTCAGGCGCGGGCGCGGGTTCGGCTACTGGTTCTTCCGAGGCCGGAGCCGCTGGCTCAGCCGGTGGAGCTTCGGCTGGCTTTGCCGCTGGTGCCACCAGCGTCAACTTACCGCGTAAAGCAGCCAGGGCATTGTCATAGCCAGCGTCATCCTTCAGCTCGGCGGCAATTGCCCGCACTTCAGTTTTTAGCTGTCGAATATCAACCACTGCATCATCGGGAGCCTGCAAAATAATATCGAGCATCAGTACCTGCTCTACCGGATTGTAGGTTTCTTCTGGAGCTTGGTTCATGACCTCGTACAGCCGCTTGCCGATGAGCAAATCATGAGCGGCAGTGCCACCCATTTCTGAACCAAAGTGAGCAAACTCCTCGGCTGTTCGGTAGGCACTGAGGGCTTTGGTAATTTGGGCGGCAACTTCTTTTTGTCGTTTGTTGAGGCCCAGGCCACCCACACGGGTCACGCTCAAGCCGGTACTCACGCCCGGCCTCATCGTGTCGCGGAATACCTTCATATCTAAAATCCACTGCCCATCGGTAATGGACATAATGTTGGTTGGCAGGTAAGCCGTAATATCACCGGCCGGCGTCAGTACAATTGGTAGGGCAGTCAGCGTCTTGGAGTTTACTTTCAGTTTGCCGGCCCGCTCCAGCAGGCTGGAGTGGCGGTAAAACATGTCACCAGGATAGCTATCGCGCCCGGGGCTAGCGCCCGACAGCAACGAGATTTCGCGGTAGGCCTGGGCATGCGAGGTCAAGTCGTCATAAATAATCAGGGTGTCAGTCTCACATTGCTGCCACAGGTATTCGGCCATGGAACAAGCCACGTAAGGTGCCAAGTAACTCATAACCAGCGATTCAAACAGCGTCGACACTACGACAATGGAGTGTTCGATAGCGCCGCTAGCGGTGAGTTTGGTAAGCACCGCGTCAATGTCACTACGCCGCTTGGCGATCATGACGTAGACCACAATAATGTCGGTGTCCTTTTGGTTGAGCAGCATTTGCATAGCCAGTGCAGTTTTACCGGCCTTGCTATCACCCAGCACAGCCAGGCGCTGCCCGCGCACTAACGGAAATAATTCATCAAGCACGGTGACGCCAGTTGGCAGTTGGGTGCTCAGGCCTTCACGGGTGGCAATACCGGGTGCGGCGTTAAACACCGGCCAGACTTTGTCGGCGGCAATTGGACCTTTTCCGTCCAACGGGTCGCCAGTGACCGACACTACCCGGCCAATAAATTCTTTACCGACTTTGCAGAGCAGCTGCTGATGTTGCACCACTACCATCGTGCCGTTGGCCAAGGGTTCACTGCCCAAGTGCAGTACTACCACTTCGTGCTCTTCTACGTGGTGTACAAAGCCCTTGCTGCCGTTTTCGAACATAACCAGGGCATGAATGCTAACGGGCTGCAGCCCGTTGACACGCACCATAAAGCTATCGACGGCTACAATTTCACCAACGGCATTACCGCTGGCGACTAGCTGGTCAAAGTGGCGGTTGTCGCTCATGTGGCAACCTCTTGGGTAACCGGTGCTGCGGATGGGGCGACTACGCGAGGTGTGTGCAGGCGCTCAATCAGCATTGCTCGCTGTTCGGTGAACTTACTACGCAAGCTGAAGTCATACACCTTACCACCCGTTTGCACCGTGCAACCAGCCGCAATATTGGGCTGCAAGCCAACTCGTATCAGGACCATCGGGTGGATGGACGTCCGAAACCAGCCAACAATTTTAGTCATGAAGGCGGCTGAGGGCTCAACGGCAAAGCTCATCGTAATCTTCGGGGCTGTTTTGAGTAATGCCTCAAGTTCGGTTAGCAGCGCCTGGCGGTCGGTGGCTACGCCTATATCACGCTTGTTGGCAGTAGCTAGCTCGTGCAGGATTCGACCAGCCTGGCCCTGGTCGGCGGTAGCTCCCGACTTGGTCCGGAGCGCAGCTTGCTGCTCTTGGTCGTTAAACTGTTCCAGACTGCGTCTCAGCCGGACTACATCGGCCGGCCCAATAACGCTGAGTGGCAGCTGCAACTCATGCGCCATTCTTGATATCCTCGCTCATGGCCTGCTTGTTGGCTTCCAGCTCGCCCATGATGTATTCCAACTGATCACTCAGGTCAATTTGATTGCCCACCGCCGCCAGCACGTAGTGGTTAATAATATCGGCCATATCTTCTTCAAAACGTCCAATCAAGCCTGCTTTTTCGGCCTCCAATTGACTGTTTAGCTGTGCACTCAGCGTTTTACGCTGCTCTTCAATGACTATGTTGGTCTTTTGAATCGAATCAACGGCCAACTGCTTAGCATCCATAATCGACTGTTCGTATTTGGTAAATTCATCCTGCAGCTTCTTGGTAATCTCGGTCTTCATGTACTCGTTAAGTTGGGAGGTGGTCAACCGTAGGTCTTGCTGCAGGAACATGGCGTTTTCACCAATGATCTTTTCAAAGTGCAAGCGACCACGGTTACGTAATTCTTCACGGAACTGATCGTCAAAGATATTCTCGGCGCTACTCTTGGCCTGAGCCTCCAGTTTCTCGTGGGGAGACTGCTTTGGAGCACGGTGGTGCGCTACAGATACAATCAACACAATAACAGCAATAACTATAATCAACCCTGCGGCTGCCAGTGCAATCATCATATCTGTTTTCCCACCATTGTTTTCATAAGACGCTTACGTTTATAACTTCAGTATTAAATATACCGCAATTAGGCAGCCAATAAAAATCAGTATGCCGGCAATAATCACCTGGAACATGTTTCGGAGGATGGATTGCTTGGCCAGCGGATTACGCCCAATGGCCGACATGCTGGTTTGGATGCCGCTATAAATGAGCACTGCCACCACACTAATACCCAGCAGCAGCACGATCATACTACCGTAGAGCTGCGCGGCGCTGACCGGTTGCCCGGCCACATTCACTGCCAGATTTTGTATGAGGCTGGGCACTCCACCCTGTCCGCCGGCACGATTCGGATTTGACCGAATTGCCACGTCAACCAAAATAGCCCCGATTGCCGCTTGCATCTGCTTACCGTCCCGTAGCTTGAGCGAAGCTGTTGATATAACATTAGCTTTGCCATCAAAGCTATCGACCGCTCGACCCAGCACCGTATCTTGCACGGTATCGGCCTTCATGCCGATGCCATCGATTGCTGAAATGCTCACGAAGTCACCCAGTCCGATCTTGCCGTTCTGGTTGCTGACCAGCACGGTGTAGCGCCCGGAGGTCACCACGTAGGCCTGCTGTTCGGTCGAATCAGATGACAGGCTGACGGGAGTTTCGCTAGAGGCAACCGTGACACCGAACATTTTCTTAGATTCATTGTACGAAGTCGGCAGCACACGCGACTTATCTTTATCATCCAACTGAACAATCATGCCTTGCTGCAGGGGTTTGCTGGTTTTGTAGCTTTCGGCAACCGTTTGTATGGAGTCCGCCTGGGCATTACCGACAACCACCAAAACACTCAACGTCAGCACTGCGCTGACGACCAGTACCAGATTAGTGACGTGTTTGTTTTTCAGCATACTTTATGCTGTTAAGTATAACCAGTTTGGGGTATTACGCAACTAAACGAGCAAGCGTTTCAACGGCGGTCGTAACGTGATCCGCGGTGGTTCCACGGCCCATGCTGAACCGAAGACTGGCGCGGGCTTCGTCGTCATTCAAACCAAGTGCCCTGAGCACGTGTGAGGGCGTCTCGCTGCTGGCGCTGCAGGCCGAACCGGCGGCGGCTAAAATACCAGCTTCATCGAGCTGAATGAGCAGGCGTTCATTATCGATTCCCGGAATCGTCAGGTGAACGTTATTGGGCAATCGGAGCTTACGAGAACCGCGTATTACCGCTTGCGGTAATTGGGTCTCAATGGCTGTAAAAAACTGTTTTTGCAGTGCTTGCAGTCGCCGACTTTCGTCATGGCGCTGGACCTGGGCTAGTTCCAGTGCCACAGCTAGTCCAACACAAGCGGCTACGTTTTCGGTGCCACTGCGCAGACCGCGCTCCTGGCCGCCGCCAAGTATCAATGGTTCGAGTTCCAGACCGCCACGAACGTACAGCAGGCCACTTTGCTTGGGGCCGTGCATTTTGCCACCATTTATGGTCAGCAGGTCGACGCCCAGCCGCGACACGTGCAGGTCTAAATATTGCCCAGCCTGGCAGGCATCGGTGTGAAAATACAGCGGTAGTTTGTTGCCACTGCGACGCCGCTCATCGCGTACGGCCTGCAGTTTTTGGGCAATTTTGCTAATTGGCTGCACACTGCCAATTTCGTTATTGGCGTACATAATACTGACTAGTACGGTGTTGTCATCGATCAGCTTTTCTAACTGTTCAAGGTCGACTAAACCGTCGTTATGCACCGGGGCAAGGCGATGGTTGTACTGCCCGGCTGGTGCCAGCACGGCGTCATGCTCAATAGCGCTGGTAATAATGTTGGCATCCGGAAAACGGCGCATGATGCCCTGAATAGCCAGATTGTCCGACTCGGTACCGCCAGCGGTAAACACAATTTCGCTGGGTCGCGCGCCGAGTACGGCAGCCGCCTGGGCACGAGCCGCTTCGAGCGTTTTGCGCGTTTGTCGGGCAGCATCGTACAGCGCCGAGGGGTTATAAAAGTCATCGGCAAAAAACGGCTGCATAGCAGCCAGCACCCGATCGTCAAGCGGAGTAGCTGCGGCGTAGTCTAGGTAAATTGGCTTAGTCATGGCGAGTCACAAACTGTTAGCGCTGCATGATAGCGTATTGCTGGTGAACGTTATCGCGGTACAAACGAGTGGCTTGGTAAAAGTTTTTTAACTCAGCGCCAGTCACCCGTTGGTACGAGCTATTCCCTTGCGACTTCAAAATGCCCTGTGCGCCAACGTCATAACGTGTGGTCATGGCCTGCGTTTGGCCAGCGGCATCAACCCACTCTTCGTGCCACACCCAGGTGTGTTTGTCTAAGCAAAAGAATTCCCGGCGATGGCCGTCTGGAACGGGACCAAACAGGGTTCCACCCATTTTGGCCTGGCGGCGCAAAAAACGTCGATAAGCTTCAGCCCGACGCTCTTCAGCGGTACGCGGTAAAATTTTAGGCAGCAGCTTCACGTTGTTCATCCTGGAATTTCTGCTCAGTGACTTGTATTGGGAAGTTGAGCACATTGCTGTCGGCTGTCGAAACGCTGTTGGCGTCAACAACACGATATGCTTCCGCTACATCGATGCCATTAACAACATCCCGTTGCTCAACAGGCTGAGGTCGTTTAAAGGGAATGATTTTAGCCGTAGTTTCCTGACTTGCAGCGGTGGCTACGCGGCCAGCAGATCGCTGGTGGTAGCGTTTAACTTCGGTTCGGACCATTTCGGGGTCAATCTGCCAGCTAATTTTGTGTACCAGCTCGAAGGCAGAGCCAGCCAGGCTGTGGTGGGGTGGCAAAAACTCTTCCGCCTCGTTACGGGTTTGCTGTTCGTGAGAAGAGAATAGGTTACTCATGGCAATCTTTAATTATAATCCTAAACGTCAAATAATGTATGGGCATTACTTGTTGTAATTTGCGCCAGTTCTTCGAGGCTTACGCCCCGCAGGCTAGCTAAAAACTCCGCCACAGTGGTTATCTGCTTTGGTTCATTAACTTTACCACGAAAAGGCACTGGTGTCAAGAAGGGAGCATCGGTTTCAAGGAGTAAATGGTCGGCTGGAATCGACCGATAGACGTCGAGCTGGGCTGGATTTTTAGCAAAGGTGGCAATACCGTTGACCCCAAGGTACAGTCCCCGCTTCACGGCCTCGTCTACATTAGACTGCGAATCGGTAAAACTGTGCAACACCCCACGAATGGAGCCGGCTGGAAAGCTGTCAAAAATCGGCCAAAAGTCGTTAAAGGCCTCGCGCACATGGAAAATTACCGGTAGGCCGGTTTTTATGGCCAGCTCCAGCTGGAATTTGAGCACGGCTATTTGGTCTTCACGCGGCGAGTGCTCGTAATAGTAATCGAGCCCGCATTCGCCAATGGCCACCACCTTGGGCTGCTCAGCCAGGGCGGCAAAAGCTTCGAGCTTATCACCGTGCAACGCTGCCTCGTGCGGGTGGATACCAATACTGGCCCAACAGTAATCGTGACCTTGGGCAAAATCAATCGCCAGCTGGCTGTCTTCTAGGTCGCAGCCGACGCAAATCAGACGTGTCACACCAGCGGCAGCAGCGTTGACTACCAATTGGTCACCCGTCAGCTCAGGCGCTTTGGACCACAGTTCACGGGTTGACCGCTCGCCTGCCGATTGGCCGGCAGACTGAATATGGCAGTGGGTATCGACAAACTCCATGAGGGCTTACGCTTCTTTAGGAACTTCTTGCTTGGGGAATAGCGTACCATCGATTGGACGAACGATTCCTTCTACAAAAACGTTGCGAATTTTAGTTGCCGAGTCCGGCATGAATGGTTCGAGGAGATCGGCAATTTCTAGCAGCATGCCGGCCTGGTTGGCAAGCACTTCGCGCAGGTGATCTTCGTCGCCCGTTTTGGCAATTTCCCAGGGCTTTTCTTCGTCGATGTATTGGTTGAGGCCACGGACCTGTTCCCAGACGTGGTCGAGGGCTCGGTCGAAATGGTACACGTCGAGGGCGGCTTCGTATTGGGCGATGTCGTGTTCGGCGGCTGGAATGTCACCAATCAAGCCCTTCTGGTATTTGGTCATCATGGCAGCGGTGCGCTGTACGGCATTACCGAGTTCGTTGGCTAATTCGTTGTTGTACGAGGCCTCAAACGATGGCCAGCTGAAGTCGCCATCTTCGTAGCTTGGAATGTGGCGCAAGAAGTAATAGCGGAACGAATCGGCACCGTACTTTTCGATGACTTCGTTTGGCGATACGTAATTACCGAGTGACTTGCTCATTTTTTTGCCGTCAATGTTAATAAAGCTGTGGACGTACAAATCCTTAGGCAGTTGCAGGCCTAGACTCATAAGCATAGCTGGCCAAATGGCCGCGTGGAAACGCAAAATGTCTTTGCCGATCACTTGGACGTCGGCTGGCCAAAACTTTTTGAAGTCCTCGTGTTCTGGGTAGCCCAACACAGTAATGTAATTCATGAGCGCTTCAAACCAAACGTACATGGTTTGCTTGGTGTCACCAGGAACGGGTATACCCCAGACGACCTTCTCTTTTGGTCGACTAACACTAATATCCGACAAACCCGACTTAAAGAGACTCAGAATTTCGTTGCGACGACTGTCGGGCACAATTCTAAATTCACCCTTTTCGATGGCTTCGCGTAATTGGTCGCCATACTTGCTGAGCTTAAAAAAGTAGTTTTCTTCTTCGATCTTTTCGAATGGCCGATTGTGATTAGGGCAGACACCGTTATTGGCTTTGACTTCAGTTTCGCTAAAGAAAGCTTCATCACCGGTACAGTACCAGCCGACATACTTACCTTTATAAATATCTTTTTCGAGGGCTTTCCAAATGAGCTTGGCTCGTTGTTCGTGGCCTTCGTCGGTCGTGCGAATAAAGCGCGTGTTGCTAATGTTGAGCTTCTTGGCTAGATCGGCAAATTGGGCGCTCATTTTGTCGGCCAGCGCCTTAGGCTCCAGTTTGAGTTCGGCGGCTTTTTCGGCAATTTTGCCGCCGTGTTCGTCGGTACCAATGCTAAAGTGCACTTCGTCACCACGCTGGCGGGCACGGCGAGCGAGTACGTCGGCCATCACAAACTCCATGGCGTGACCCAGGTGTGGTTCGCCGTTGATGTAGGGGATGGAGGTGGTGACGTAGTAGTTGCTCATAGACAGTTAATTATAACAGATACAGCGAACTGTTACACGGGGGTTACTCAAGAGTTTTTGCAACCGCATCGTGCTCGACATCATCGAGCTCAGCGAACAGTTCGGTCTCGTACTTTTCCGACACGCTGTAAATATAGTCATCGAGTGTCCGGGGAATAACATGGAAGTGCAGGTGATCAACTTTGAGCTGGCTTTGCTTCATGAATGGTCGGTAATTCTGACGGATGTCACAGCCGTCGCCAAGCTTACCAATAATTTTTTGCTCTACAAAAAAGATCAGCTCAAAAATGCTTTGGACCTCTTCTGGTTTGAGTTCCCACGGTTTTTCGACATGCCGCTTAGGTACGACTAAAAAGTGGCCGGGCACTTTGCGCGGATTACTCAAAATAACCTGGGCGTAGTCGTTTTCTTTAAGAATCCGTTCTGCCGGCTGACAGAATGGGCAATTACCGTATGTTTCAGTCATACTGGAATTATACCATCAGTCCCAGCGTAGCTCGCGAGCGGCGGCAAAACGATCGTTCAAGTCTTCGAGCAATACATCGAGGCGATGTGTTTCACTGACCTGATAGCGCATAGTGCTTTTCATGGTGCCCATATCAGCCTGCAGATTACTCAGCTGCATGCCTTGCGTGCCAACCATATTCTTTAGTTCAGCAATACCGTTACGCATATCCTGGGTTTCCTCGCGGATGAGCGGGCGTACTTGCTTGTCGATGGCTACTGCTAACTCCTCACGCACGAGCGGACGAATCTCCTCGTCAATAGCAGCTTTCAGTTCTTTACGAACTAGGGGGCGTACCTCTTCACGAACGATGGGACGGATTTCTTCATGAAGAATGGGACGGATTTCGTCGTGAAGCATTGGACGTACCTCTTCGCGGAGAATACGCCGTAGATCGTTCTGAAATGCATCGTCCATTGTTACCATTACCGCTCCTTGGACTGCCTATTATAGGCCCCTCAAACTGGCCGTTCAATGCCCAAAGCGCTGGATTTAATAATTAGTTAATTTGGCTCGTCGATGTAGTCTTGGCACAATCGCTCAAACACGGCATTGGTCCAGCCAAAGCCGGTTTGACTCGGATACACCCCTTTTACCGGCGGCTTATCTGGCGACACGACATTGTATTTTTCGAGGAATAGACCATGCTCGTTAAACCAGTGCAGGTTGGCCTTGAGCCACTTTATGCTTAAGCGCTTGGCGTCTTCATGGTATCCATAGCGCTCCAGACCCTTGATAGTAATGTACTGCAATGGTGCCCAGCCGTTCGGGTAAGCCCACTGGGTGGGCATGCTGCCAATTACAAACTGGCCGACGGGCAGCACGTCGGTAGTGGACAGGCCGCCCTTATTCTCAAAACGACGCAGCGACTTTACCAGCGCTGCCGCCTGCTCTTTGCTAGCCATACCGGCCCACAGTGGAAAGTAGGCAGCTAGGCTACTAACATTGCCTCGTTTGCCGCGTACAAAGTTGTAGTCATAATACAGACCGCGCAAACGATCCCACATCAGCACGTCAACGGTCGCTTTTCGTCGTTCGGCAGCCGCTTCCCACTCTAGGGCTTCAGCTTCATCACCCAGCTCGCGCGCTACAAAGGCAAAGTCAGTTTCGTACTTGTAGAGCAGGGCATTTAAATCGATCGGCAGGAAGTTGAGCGCCTTGCGACCAAAACGCGGCGTCATATCCCAGCCGCTTTCGGCCTCGGCTAAATCGTGCAGGTAGTTGGTGTCGTAGTAACGGCTGAGGCCCTTGTACGCCAAACGCTCATTGGGCTTTTTGGTGCCTAGCCACACCGTGTGGTATTCCTGTTTGGCAATGGCCATGGCCTGCTTCAGCCAAGCTTCGCCCGGCTGGTAGGCCTGATTTACTTCCAAAATGAAAGACGTCAAAAAGGGCGGCTGCGAGCGACCCATTAAATAGGTGCGCGAGGCGTTGGGAATAACTTTAAACCGACTGAATAGGGCCAGTAAGTCTTCCAGGATCCCCTGCACTAGCTCTTCGTGCTCGGCGTCTTGCATGCCCTGAATCATGAAGTAGCTATCCCAGTAGTACAGTTCGTTAAAATCGAAAGCGTGGCCTTCTTCGTAGGCTGGTACTAAATAAGGTTTGGGCAAGCCGATTAGACTTTCGTCGTCCACTGGGTGGTAGCGCTCCAGCTGTTTCCAAAAGTCTTTTATGTACGTACGAGCCGCCTGCACGTCCTCGGCCGTCAGGTCATTTTTGGCCCGCAGCGGCAAAGCCTTGGCCATCAGTTGTTTTGCTTTTTCTAACTTAGCCATATGCAGTAGCCTAGCTGGTTACTAGCAGTACGGTCAAGCGCTTATTTCGCTTGGCGTTTGCGCTTGTTGGGATCGAGTTCCCGTTTGCGCAGGCGCAGGCTTTTGGGCGTTACTTCGAGTAGCTCGTCGTTTTCCAGAAAGTCGAGGCATTGTTCGAGGCTAAAGATGGTTGGTGGTGTCAACTGTACCACGCCGTCGGAGCTAGATGAGCGCATGTTAGTTAGGTGTTTTTGCTTACAGACGTTGATTTCCATGTCTTCTGAACGAGTGTTTAAACCAATGATTTGGCCAGCGTAAACCTTTTCGGCAGGTCCAATAAAAGTAGTGCCTCGAGCTTCAGCGTTCTGCAATGCGTACGGCGTCGTAAGTCCCTGCTCAAAACTAATCAGTACGCCAGGACGAAGTTGCTGCAGGGCAGTGCCAAGCGGTTCAAAACCAGTCACAATACTGTTCATAACAATCGTGCCTTTGGTGTTTGTCAGTAAAATGTTGCGCATACCAAGTAGGGCGCGAGTTGGCATTTCGTAAATCAATTTTGTCACGCCCTTGGGGCTGGCAAACTGCTCTTTGAGCGTGGCGCGGCGCTGGCCGAGTTCCATTTGCACGGTGCCAACATGCTCAGCTGGGACTTCAATTTCAACCTGTTCGATTGGCTCCATAGTTTTGCCGTTCTCTTCACGGGTAACAACTTGCGGTCGGCCGACTTCAAATTCATAGCCTTCGCGGCGCATGGTCTCGATTAACACGCCCAGGTGTAGCTCGCCACGACCGGCAACTTTGAAACCAATACCTTCTTGATCAACGCGTAGACCCACATTAGTCTCGAGTTCTTTTGCTAAACGATCACCAATTTGACGTGAGGTGCTAAAGTCACCCTCCTGACCCTTAAAGGGGCTGGTATTAGGGCCCAGGTAAATGCGCAAGGTTGGTGCCTCGACTTCAATGGTCGGCAAAGCTTCGGGGAATTCGGCGTCGGTAATGGTTTCGCCAATTTGGGCATCAGAAACGCCGGTTAGCTGCACGATATCACCAGCCACACCTTCGGGAACTTCAAAGCGGCTAACGCCATGACTCATAAAAACGAGTTCGATTTTAGACTTAACGACACTGCCATCCTTTTTGCAAAGAGCAACCTGATCGCCAGCCTTAATGTGTCCGCGAGTAATACGGCCAATACTGTACTTACCTTTGAATGTATCGTGGGCCAGCGCCGTTACCAGCATCTGGAATGGCTTGTCGAGTTCAACCGTTGGCGCAGGAATTTTTTCGATAATCGCTTCGAAGATCGATTCTAAATCAGCATCGGCTTCAGGGTCAGCCGGAATAGTTTCCCAGGCCTTACCGGCGCGGCCGATGGCATAGTAAACAGGGTAGTGGAGCTGGTCTTCGTGGACGGCCAGTTCTAGGAATAAATCGGCCAGTTCGTCCTCAACTTCGGCAATGCGACTTCCCGACTTGTCGATTTTGTTAATCACCACGATGGGTTTGAGTTCGGCTTCCAGCGCCTTCTGCAATACAAACTTTGTTTGTGGCATCGGCCCTTCCTGGGCGTCAACAATCAGCAAACAGCCGTCGGCTAAGTTCAGGGTGCGCTCAACCTCGCCGGAAAAGTCGGCGTGCCCGGGAGTATCGATAATGTTAATGCGGTAGTCACCATGCTGCACGGCCGTAACCTTAGCAGTAATCGTAATGCCGCGTTCCCGTTCCTGATCGCCACTATCCATGATCAGATCTTGATTCATTTCAGCTTGGTTATCGCGAAAAGTTTTAGATTGCTTTAACAAACCATCAACCAAGGTGGTCTTGCCGTGGTCAACATGGGCAATAATAGCGATGTTACGAATTTTGCTGGGATCTTGATTGGGGTTCATATCAATAAAAAAAGCGCTGTTTAAGCTGCGCTTTAGCTTTCTATAGGCTAAATTATAGCATAACCTTCTCTGTTAGACAACCTTTTAGAGCGGCAATAGCCCCTGCTCGTAACACGCCCGAAAACTCCAGATGCTGCCATACTCGGTTTTGTACGTCCAATAAAACCAGGCCGCGCTGGTCTGGAACACAGCCAGCTGAGCGTGAGCGTAAGCAGCCTGCTGGGATTTGTCGCCTCGGCCGAGTGCCAGGCTCCACTCCCCGACTATCAGTGGATGCTGACGGGCAATGCGACGCAGGGCAAACGGCAGCAGGTACCGCGTGCGCCAGACCTGCCAATGTGCCGGCAAGCGCTTATCGATCCAACTGTAAATTTGATAATGGTGGTGATCAATGGCTATGCCTGGGTACTTTGCTCGGGCTAACTTGTGGTGCCAGCGGCCGGGCCTGAAGGCATCACTAAACACCATCCAAGCGTCAGCCGGGCAGTGCTCACGCAGCAAGTTGTAGGCGCGGATGTAAAAATCCTCCAGCACGGCAGTAGGTATTTTTGACGATGGTTCATTTAGTAATGAAATGCCGAGCAAGGCTGAATGTTTGCCGTAGCGCTCGGCAATGCGCGTCAGCACACCGAGCGTTTGCTCGATGTTGGCTGGTGACTTATGCCAACCCACCTCACCCCGCTGGCCACTGTGCATGGTGCCGTTTTGCGAACCGGGGGCACCATGTAAATCAATCAACACCTTGAGCTGGTGTTTTTTGGCCCAGGCAAATGCCTTGTCGACGTAGCTGGCTGTTTCGACGTATGGCGCAGCGTCGCCGAATAGCCAATAACCAACGGGCAGCCGCACGGCTTGGATGCCGTGGGCTGCCAGCCAGGCAAAATCCTTTTCGGTAATAAACGTATCGCGGTGCTGTTTGAGTTTGCGCCAGGCGGCCTGATTCTGCTGGCAGTAGGTATACTCATCTGTCGCAGTACTATTTGCGAACAAGCTGGGCGTCAGCCACGGCTCCAGTACCAGCCAGCCACCGAGGTTTACGCCACGTAGTGGTCCAGCCATGCTAGACGCTCGCTAAATGCCACAAAGCGCAGTGTTGGCAGACATAAATTTGCAGCTTAGTGCCGTGCTGGTGCAGGGCCACGGTGGCGGCTGCTTGGGCCTGACGAGCTGTATCGAACGCCAGCTTTTCGGCGCATGGTAGCGCGTCAGTTGGGGCGTCCGTCATGACTACTCTTAGCCAACCGCCATGGCTGCTTTGGGGTCGATCTTTTCGCCCTTCTTTTCGCGGATGAAAATGGCCGATACGACCGAGGAGAGCAGTGCGAAGATGACACCAACGTAGAGCGCGTGCGAGAAACCAGTTACTTGGGCTTGAGCCATATTAACAGCGCCATGGTGGGCCGCTATGTAGGCGGCCGCCGCCGATGCCGAAATACCAGACAGAATTGCCAAACCAAGTGATCCACCGACCTGCTGTGAGGTGTTCAGGAGGCCCGAGGCTAAGCCTGATTCGTTAGCTGGTACGCCGGTTGTTGCAGCAATCGTAATCGTAATGAAAGTCATGCCCATACCGGCTGCGGTAATGATGAGACCCGGGAACACATCGGTCCAGTAACTACCACCGACCGACAGGTGGGCCAGCAAAAATAGACCAATTGCGATTAACACAGGTGCTACTACGAGTGGCTTTTTGTAGCCAATGCGACCAATAACATGCTGCATAAGTACCGAGATACCGCCGATCACGAAAGTAATTGGCAAGAAGCTCAGACCGCTCATAACTGGCGAGTAACCAAGTACCTGTTGAACGTATAGCGTTACAAAGAAGAACATCGAGAACATGGCAGCCATAATTGGCAGTTGCGCCACGTTGGCTGCTGCAACGTTAGCTATCTTAAATATACCGAGCGGCATTAAGGCGTGCTTAGACAGGTGCTCGTTGACTATAAAGCCAGCCAGCAAAGCCGCACTTACTGCGAATAGCACGAGCGTCAAAGGATCGGTCCAGCCATAGCTTGGTGCCTTGGTGAAGGTATACACCAGTGCCATAAGACCAGCGGTCACCAGGACTGCACCAGGTAAATCTAACTTATTGTGATCAAGATCAGCCTTGCTGTTGGGTACGTACAAGTAGGCAGCAACGGCAATGCCGAGGCCGATTGGCACGTTAACAAAGAAGTTCCAACGCCAATCGAGGTATTCGGTAAGTACACCACCAAGTAGCACACCGACAGCAGCGCCACCGGCAGCAACAGCGCCCCAAATGCTTAATGCGCCCGTTCGCTCTTTACCTTCTTTAAAGGTAGTCAAAACGATTGATAAAGCGGCTGGTGACATAAAGGCAGCAGCGAGGCCCTGCAGTGCGCGCAGCACAATAATTTGCGTGTCAGTCTGAGCCAGGCCAGTCAGCAATGAAAGGATTGAAAAAGCAGTAACTGCACCAATAAACAATTTACGACGACCATACAAGTCGGCGGCACGGCCACCAAGCAGTAAGAAGCCACCAAAGGCCAACGTATAGGCAGTAACTACCCACTGCAATGTGCTGGTGCTGGCGAAGCTTAAAGCCTTATAGATTGATGGCAGTGCCACGTTCACAATTGAGGTGTCGAGCACCACTATGAACTGAGCAACAGCCACAATGAGCAGTACTAAATTTTTATGAACGACGCGTTTAATCATGAACAGGACCCTCCGAATTTTTGGTATTACCCTAGTTTTAAGAACTTATTGCTCTTATCATACACTACTATACTAAATATAGTAATAGGGAAGCGTTAGGGAAGGAAAGTCAGTGCGTAACCCACACGACCAGCACGGCCGGCGCGACCAATACGGTGCACGTAATCGGAATACGATTGTGGTGTGGAGTAATTTACAACGTGGCTAACATCAACAACGTCGATGCCCCGAGCTGCAACATCGGTTGCCACCAGGATAGTCACTTCACTGTCTTTAAAGCGCTTTAGCGAACGCTGGCGTTGGCCCTGCGTTTTGCCACCATGAATGGCGTCGGCTTGGAAGCCACGAGCAACAAGTTCGTTAGCTAAGCGTTCAACGCTACGCTGGGTGTCATCAAAGATGATGGTCTTGGTCATTTTATCGTCAAGCAATAG
This sequence comes from Candidatus Saccharimonadota bacterium, assembly GCA_028286405.1. Taxonomy (GTDB): domain Bacteria; phylum Patescibacteriota; class Saccharimonadia; order Saccharimonadales; family UBA4665; genus JAGQNO01. Next base: position 35,062 of record JAQBRP010000006.1, on the reverse strand, counting down.
ATCGTGCAGTTTGCCGAGCTTTTCGCTGTCGTGATTAACCCGAACAACATCTTGGTGAATGTTTTCACCTGTTTCGCCGGTCTTAACTGAAACAGTAATTGGTTCGTGTGAGAAGGTTTCGATGAGTGAACTCACAGCACGGTCCATGGTTGCTGAGAAGAACATCGACTGACGCTCTTTTGGCAATTCGTTAAGAATGCTACGAACATCGTTAATGAAGCCCATGTCGAGCATGCGGTCAACTTCGTCGAGCACGACGTATGAAAAGTCGTGCAAGCTGAGGCTGCGGCGCTCAATGTGGTCCTTAATACGACCAGGGGTACCAATAACAATTTGGGGGTTCGAACGTAGATCACGCAATTGCGGACCCATGCTGGTACCACCAATGAGTACGGCACCGTGCAGGCCACTGCCCTTGGCGATGGCGCGGAATTCGGCGTCGATCTGCTGGGCTAGTTCGCGAGTTGGTGCAATAACCAGGGCTTTACCCTTATTAGTCATCATGGCGTTCAGCATTGGAATACCAAAGGCGGCTGTTTTACCGGTGCCGGTGTCGGCAATTCCGATAATGTCGCGGCCAGCCATAATGTGCTGGATTGATTGGTCCTGAATAGCTGATGGCGTTACAAAGCCCTTGTCGGCAATGTTCTTGGCCATCTGGGGACTCAAGTCAAAGTCAGCAAAGGTGTGCTGAGGAACATACGCTTCGCGCTCAACTGGTTTAGCGGCTTTAACAAAGCGGGCTGGGTCGATGTAGTCCTTTTTTGGACCTTTTCGGCTGGGACTGCGACCGCGGTTACCGCCGCCGTGTCCGCCACCATGGAAGCTACTGCGTTGATTGGTATTAGTGTTACGGCGTCCGCCGAAACTACGTGTTTTAGATTGATAAGGCATTAAAAAGAATCCTTCGTTTTAGTAGAGCCTTTTGGCTCATTAGTGTTACGTCGATTGTGATTATGAAATCGAGTAATACTAACTAAAACAACCCGGATTCATCAATAACAATACCTATACATTAGCATGATTATTATTCTGAGTCAATGGTTTATGCCTGCCCGCCTGCCAGCCTCGGCAAAGCGGGCACACTGAGCAGTGTTATGCTGGCCCACATGTTCTGGACGTATAGATAATCTTATGCCCACTATCACGGAAGCTCGCTACTGATGTCTTATAGTTTGTGTACCTAATTGTTGAACTCCACTGGCAGATAGTCCCAGTTTTTACAACGGTTACAACACACCCCACACCGCCACCCACCCGTGTGGAGTACTCAGAGCAGGGAATGGTTTTGGTTGTCCATCCAGTATTTTGATTACCGTTTCCACTTGTCCCACCGCCACCGGTACAAGCTTGATCCCAGCCATCGCACACCGTAGCTCTCTTACAGACATCCCATTTACTGCTATCTGTATAGTTAGTAATTTGTTCGCCGGCGAACGCACAGCTGCGAGAACATGTCTTGGCGGTGGCGTCGTAACCACGGCGTAGGTTATCGCGACACCAGGCAGCCGTAATGGTTGATTCGCCGCTACTACCTGAGCCAGAGCCACCGGAGCCACCTTGACTGCCGCTGCTGCCGCCTGAGCCGCCGCCATTCGCGGTTGGGCCTTCACTACTGCTTGGGTTTGGAACGCGCTTTTTAACGCACTTACCGTCAATCCATTGCTTGTTCTTCTGGACGTTACAGAGGCCTTTTGGTCCTAATGAGGCAAGGAACGAGACTGGCTTACCGGTAGTTTGAGCTACTCCCTGGATTCGCTGGAAGACAGAAGGCTTCACGCACTCGTCAACTCCCTGCTCTTTGGTGTGTTGCACATACACGGTGTATGGAGGATCACATTGCATAGCGTTGACTTTGGTTTTAGAGTCTTTGCCGCCAATGCGAGCAGCACAAGCGTTAACTTCTTCGATCCAGTCACGGTGGGCTTTATTGCATTCCTTTTGGGCAATTCGATCCACACTACCTTCACAGTAGGCAGAGCCATTTGAGCGACGCACTTCAGCACCCTTAACTAGGCATTCTTGAGTACTACAGCCACCCTTTACTTTTTTACCGACAGTATTAGAGTCTGGAACCCAAACACGTCCCAGCTTCGTACAGGTTGCGTGGTCCATGAGGACAGCAACATCGTGCGTTACTGGCTGGTCGGCAGGAGTATTTGCCGGTGGATCAACCGGATCGTCATCGGGACAAATAGTTACTTCAGGGGCGGTGACGACTGGGCCATCGGCAGTGCCGCGAACAGCAAGCCGCACCGTTTGCTCAGCAGTAGAACAACCACCAGCTGCACCGTCACCATCAGTGGTGTCATTAGCCGGCACCTTAACTTCAGTACACTTACCATCATTCAAGTACCAATCGGCCTGGCAACGTGCGCTACAGCCTTCCAGAGCAGTAATCCAGGCACGGTGTTGAGCCGTACATTGTTCGCGGGTCATGCCAGGTGTAACACCCACGCCGGCACCAGCAGCTTCACCTGCCTTACAATAGCTATTGTCATCATTGCCAGTATCAACGAACTTTGCGGTCGAGCTTTCACACTTTGTGGCACAGAGGGCAGGCATGCCAGCCACATCACCATCGGCTTCAGTTGCAGGAATCCAGTCGCGACCCAAGGCGTCACAGCGCCACTTAGTCATGCTGGCTTCTGTCCACTCTACACACTTGTTATCACGCATAACGTAGGTAGCCTTACAGGTGGTCAGACAACGGTTAGTGTCTTTGTCGTAACGCAGGAAGAGCTTGTCACAGCCGGCCTTCACTTTGGCGGGATCAACGGTACTGACTTTGTTACAGACATTATTCTCAAAATACCAGCCGCTCACACAATCATCTTTACAGAGATTGTTTTTGGCGTCGTATTGACGATGGCTATCGGCACACAGCTTACGGACAGTAGCTACGGGCAAACAGTTGCCCGATCCGTTAAAGGCACATTGCTGGTCGGGTGTCAGTACTGGCTGGCACGCGGTAGTGAGATCGGTACCGACTTGGGTAAAGGTGGCGACACAAGCACCACAGGTCTTCGTTTTAGCCACGAATACACGGTGCAATCCGGCACAGTAAACACCGGTTGCTTGCTCACAAGCCGCCTGGCCTTGGCCACCACAGGCCGTAGGAGGTACGGGTGTCGTAGTTGAGTCAGGCACACACGTGGTACCGCTTAATGTGTAGGTAGCCTTACAGGTTGTGCAAGCATTAGCCGTGGCATCGTAGTTCTTGAAGGCTAAGGCGCAGAGCGCTGCAGAGTTTACGAGCTTTGGCACACATGCCGTTCCACTTAGTGTGTAGGTCGCCTTGCAATCACCGCAGTTGTAATCATCGGTCTGCTTGCGGTTTTGAGCAGCACAGTCGACTTTGGCGCGGGCTTTACAGGTGCCGTTATTGTCAAAGAAGCCTCCTTGACAGGCACCGCAGCTAGTACCGCTAAATTTGCGGTTAGCGGCGTTACAATCTTTTCCAAGCTGTGCGTAAAACGCGGCGTCTGATTCGGCCTGCTTTTGATTACATTCTTTATTAGTGAGTTTTGCGGCACATTTAACGGTTGGCGGCGTGTTGCTGAGCGTGTCAGCACTGGAACGCAGGTAGCCGTAGTAGCCCAGGCCCACCACGCCCAGGACAATTAATACAGCAAGAAAGGGCTTCGCTTTTCCGGTTGCTAGGGCTTTTACTTTAGTAAATAAGCCATTTTTCGGCTTTTTGGACGATTTGGTGGTAGTTTTCGATGGCATACAGTGTCCCGTATTCCTTTTTATATTACAGTTATGCTTTAAATATACGAGAAATCAAGGCCAAGTCAAGCAGTTTCTCAGCTTGGGGTCGTGTACACTAATAACCATAAGCTTGAAAGTCTCATGGAACAGTCAATTTTTTACCAATTAAGTATTGTGCTGGTGATCGCCGCAGCCGTCTCGCTGGTGCTGCGCGTCTTCCGCCAACCCCTGATAATCGGCTACATTCTAACCGGCATTGTTGTGGGCCCGTCGCTGCTCGGCGTTATTCATAACCACGAAGCTTTTGAATCATTCAGCCAGATTGGCATCACACTGCTGTTGTTTGTGATTGGCCTGGGCCTGAACGTGGGCGTTATAAAAGACACCGGCAAACCGGTGTTTGTCATTTTTGCGTCGATTGTAGCTGGCGTCGGTAGTTTGGGCATGCTAACTGCCACCCTGCTCGGCTTTGACATTAAAGCGGCCCTGGTTATGGCCACGGCACTCTTATTTAGCAGCACCATTATTGTCGTGAAGGCCTTGAGCGATAAAAAAGAGCAGTCCCGGCTGTACGGCCAAATTGCTATTGGCGTGCTGTTGGTTGAGGATCTGGCTGCCACCATTGCCCTGCTGGTCGTATCTACCAGCAGCACTACCGGTACGGCACCGCTCGACTTCACCGTGCTACTGGCCCGCGGTGCCTTTTTGGCCGGCGTACTCATATTGATTGGCGGCTACATTTTGCCGCGCCTCAGCCGACTGTTCGCTGCCAGCCAGGAGCTTTTGTACGTGTTTGCGCTGGCCTGGGCCTTTGGCGTAGCCAGCGCCTTCCGCTGGTCGGGCTTTTCTATCGAAGTGGGAGCGCTGTTTGCCGGTGTCGCCTTGGCCCACCTGCCCTATGTGCAAGCCATCGCCAGCAAGCTGAAGCCACTGCGTGACTTCTTTATTGTGCTGTTCTTTATTGGTCTGGGCGAGCAGCTCGGTATTGGCAACCTGGGCAGCGCTATTCTGCCAGCCCTGCTGTTCTCGGCAATTATTCTTATTAGTAAACCGCTCTTAATTATGGGTAGCCTGGGCCTGCTCGGCTACACCAAGCAGACTAGCTTCAAAACTGCTATTCACTTGTCGCAAATCAGTGAGTTCTCGATCGTGCTGATTGTGCTGGCGGCCAACACTGGCCTGGCCAGCCACGACCTAATTGCCATTGCCACCCTCACCGCGCTCATTACTATTGCCATTTCGGCCTACCTCATGAAGTACGACGACTGGCTGTACCGCCGGCTGCAGCAGCCGTTGAGCTTTTTTGAACGAGGCGACACCAAGCGAGAGCTACGCTCATTAGCCCACTACCCGCTACTGCTGATCGGCTACAGCGAAGGTGGTGCCGGCTTTGTAAAAACCTTTCGCGAAATGAAAAAGCGCTACATGGTGATTGATTACGACCCCGACGTCATTGAAGTACTGGAGCGCCAGCACATTAGTCATTTATATGGCGATGCCACCGACACTGAATTGCTAGCCGAAATTAACGTCCACAAATCCGAGCTGATCATTAGTACTATCAGCAATGCCCGCACTAACCTGGTGCTGGTCAGTCATATTACGGGCGCTAATTCGCAGGCGGTATTCATTTGCCACGCCGACACCCTGAACGACGCCGAAGCACTGTACGAAGCCGGGGCCGCCTTTGTGCTCATGCCCCACCACATCGGCGACGAGCACATCAATCAATTCATTAAACGCAACGGTGCCAGCGCCCAAGCATTTACCCAATATCGCAAACAGCATTTGACCGAACTTGGTAGTCTAGGAATTAAGTAAGGACCCTAACAAAAAAGCCCTAGATTATACATCTAAGGCTCTTATGGTGGACCATGCTTGCAAAAGTTGGCACTCAATTGCAGCTGAACAGATGAGATGGCGTGAGCTTATGCCACCAGACCATCTTGCTTCACAACTGTCATGACTGCCCTGTGGTTAATGCGCCACCGGTTAACTCGGTACTAGTGTGACTTAACGGCAACCTCTAGTGCCTTCGTAAGGTCATAAGCATAACTAACGTCACCTAATTTTAAAGCGTTTTCTATGGATTTTTGCGACCGCAAGATGTCATTATTATTTTTCCAGTATAGCGCCTGCTCATACTCCCATACCTGTTCTGCAAACTGCTTATCATCTGCATGCAAGTTTTTGATTGCTTTAGAGTAATAACTTTCAGCTTTTTTGAAATCGTCCTTATAAAGCTCCAATAGTCCTCTAGTCGCAAACAGTGACGGATGTGAAATCAATTTTACTTTAGCTAGCAGACTTTCTGCCTTCTTCAAGTCCCCATTTTTGATATATGCGTACGCTAAGTTGTTTGTGAATAGTGGGGCTACATCAGACTTGAACGGTGCATTCTCCAGTATATCTATAGCTTTCGTGTAGTTACTATCAATTGCCTCGTATATGAATGCTAGGCAGACATATGGATCCGGTACACCTGGCTCACCTTTAATTGACGCTTCATAGCACTTTTTGGCGAAGGTATAATTCTTTTTCATTCTCTGTGCCTGTCCTCTAAAGAAAAATCCCATAGGACTAGACGGCTCCAGTGCCAGTAATTTTTTAGCAGTATCATCAAGTAGGTCAGCATTACCCAGATCTTGGGCGAGCGCCATTAGGTTTTGATACTCGAGCTTAGATCGTATGTCGGGAATAAAACCTGGCCGATTTAACTTAGCCTCAAAACACTCGATTGCTTTAGAGAAGTACTCCTGAGCCTTTTCTATGTTGTCTAACATTTGATAACAAAAACCCAAATTATTAAGTAAGTAGTCATTTTCTGGCTCTTCCCGTAGCTTTTGTTTATGCCAGACAACTGCTCGTTTAAATTCTCCAAGCTGAATTAATATCCACCCGACTTTATGAACCCATTTATCAGATAAACGCACGCCGAGTGCAGCAGCTTTTTCTAAGACCGCTAGCGCATTCTTATAATCCTCTTGAGCTATGTATACGCCGGCTATATTTTCGTAACCAGCATCGTACTGTGGATTTAACTCTAAACTATTATCAAATTGCTCTCTAGCCTTATCTAGCTGATTAGTTTGAACATAGTAGACGCCAAGATTATTGATTGCGTGGAAATTGCTTGGATCCAAGTTTATTGCTTTATCGAGGTACTTCTTAGACTGTTCAGGTTTTTCACTGACATGACCTAGATACATTGCGTAGGTATTCAATACGTGACTATTAGTATTATTTTCTTGGACTAAGTTTTTTAAATCAGTTTCAACTGCTTTCAACTTATCCTTGTCGCCGTTTGCAGTGGCTAGCCTTAGCAAGACGTACTCGTGTTTAAACTCAGGTAGAGGATTTATAGCTATCAAGTTTTCGTAGCATTCGCACGCCAAATCAACGTTATTAAGCGCTATATAGCAATTGATAAGCTTGCGGTAGACGGCACTATTATTCTTGTCGAGTTTAATCGCATTAAGATATGCATCCCTGGCTTTAGTAAATTTCTTTTTCAAAAAGTGGATATCACCAATTTCGATAACACTACGGGGATTTTCACCACTCCGTCTGATACGAAGCTTTGCCAACTCTCTTTCTTTTGCTAGTATTTGAGCCATAAAACTGCCGGGCGCTGCACGCTCACTTGCTTTGAATTGCTGTATCGGATCTGGTTTTCGTGAATAGACCGGCTTATTCGATCCTGCGATCGCCGTTGCTTCTTTTTTTTCGACAAGACCTGGTGTTAACATATTGCACTCACATCAGTTAGCAATTCATCCACTGTCATATATCTATCATTGTAGTCCGGTTCGCAACATTTTTGAATTATTCTGTTAACCTCTACTTCGAGGGCGGGATTAGGCTCACGTAATGTAACCGCTAATTTATCCTGATTAGTACGGTCGTATATGCTTAACCATTCGTCATAAAACTGCTTTCGAGAGACGTCATCTACGGTTGGATCGATTTGAAATGTTTGTCCGTCAACCAGCACGCCTTTACTCCACAGATGGCTCACGACTGAGTTTATTAAGCCGAAAAGGTAGGCCGTTGGACGCACATCGAATAAGTTGTGCAGGAGTATGCCAAGAGCGTATATGTCCGACCGTATGTATTCTTCAAGTTCTGCTGTTGGCCACAGCATAAAAAATATTTCCGGGGGTCGAATTTCTACTGCTCCCCATACGCTTGCCGGAATGCTACTTATGTTCATACCGTTAAAATCTTTTGCCATGCCAAAATCAGTAACTCGAGGGGAGGCTTGCGCAGGATCGGCAGTCATTAATAATACGTTCCCCAGATGTAAGTCCCGGTGCACAATACCGTTGTTATGGGCATGACTCAGCCCTTCACATACATTTTTGAATATTCCAATAGCTTCATCATTACCTAATGCTTTAGAAGATATGTACTTATCAACATTAGTATCGGCAAGCTCCATGCAGTAAAAGGTTTTACCGCCAATATCGAGTACATGTGTAGTAGGACTTATCACACTATCATGACCCTTAAGCGTGTGTAGATGCCCGTTCTCAGCCCTAAAGCGTGTGTCGGCTATCGGGCTAGTGGCCGTTAATATTTTAAGTGCAACGTTGAGGGCGTTTGTGGTCGTGTCTTGCACTTCAAACACGGCCCCGTAGGTTCCGTCGCCTTTCGGCGCAACCACAACATAGTGGTGTACAACTTCTCCAGTTTGTAGCATTTTATTCATTATAGTTGGAGTGATTAAAAATCGCCAAAGTGTTTGTTTGGCTGAGAGTGTCGCACAATTATTATTTCCAGGTGGTTTATATCTTTACGCAGATAAAAAAGTTGGTACCACTAAATTAAGTCCTCTTTACTCCTTTCAGACCAACAAAAAAGCCCTAGATCTTGCATCTAAGGCTCTTATGGTGGAGCTGGTGGGTACTGCCCCCACGTCCGCCGGTTTATCTTGGTTAGTCGTCTACAGGCATAGTCTGTCTTTTGGTCTTAGCACTTGGTTATCTAAACAGACAAACATTCCAAGTGAGCAATCCTAGTCTTAGCGTCGAGTGCGAATAGTACTAAACGAGCATCCAGAGGATATAAAACGCTACATACTATCTGAAGTCATACGTAATGCGTTGCAGTCTAAATTAGGCTGCTGTAGGTACGCGCACTGGGGCAAAAGTAAAATTGCCGAAGGTTGCTAATACCTGTTCTTTAAGATTTGCATCTGTAAAGGTTTGTCTATACGCTGACAAGCGACCTGCTGATCTAACCGATAAAGTCCAACGTCGAGCTTAAAATTCAGCCCCATCAAGCTATATTATAGCACATATAACCAAATTTTGGTAATGCTTATTGGGCTTGTAAAAGTTGGTGCCACTCCTGCAATGACAGGGTCTGAGCACGGCGACCTGGATCGACGGCGGCCCGCTCCAGCAAGACCCGAGCCTCGTCCTTACTAATAGCCAAGCCGCCGCTCAAACTATTGAGCAGTGTTTTGCGTTTTTGACTGAAGCCGGCTTTGACCAGCCGAAAAAACTGCTTGGAATCGGTGTCGGCAAACAACGGCTGTACTCGGCGTTTCAAGACCAGAATTTGGGAATCGACTTTGGGCGGTGGCGAAAACAGCTCGGCACCCACCATACGATCCAATGAGACTTCCCAGTAAAATTGGGCCGTGATACTCAAAATAGACATACTGCCTGGCTGGGCCACCACCCGCTCGGCAACTTCTTTTTGCATCAGCAGCACGGCAACCGCTGGCTGGTTGGGCGTTTCGCTAATCAGCTGGATGAGGTTGCTGGTTAAGTAATAGGGTATGTTGGCCACAATTTTATAATCTGGTGGCATGCTGGTGAAATCAAAAGTCCGAATGTCGCCCTGCTCGACTTTGAGTTCGGGCACGTGGGCAAACTGCGCCAACAGGCCCGGCACCAGTGAATCGTCAAATTCGAGGGCCCGCACTTGGGCACCGGCTGCCAGCAAATACTCGGTGAGTGTGCCGTAACCAGGCCCAATCTCTAGTACCTCATCGCCAGTCTGAACCTCACCAGCAGTAACCATAGCTTGCAGGCTGTCGTGGTCTTTGAGCCAATGCTGCCCAAGACTTTTTTTAGCAATCGGTGTGTTCATGCTCGTATTGTAGCAAGAAGTTCTCCCTACCCGTCATACTTACACACTCTAGAAAGTAGTATATGTTCAATACTAATTTAGTAGCCTGCGTATACTACTTTCTAGAGTGTCGACAAGAACACGACTGGTCTCGGTGAGCTGAGTTAATCTTAATTTAATATCTGTAGGCTATCATTACAGTAAGTATGACCCGCCTTACGAAGCTTATCCATATCACGCTCTCGCTTGAGCTGCTACGGGCGCTCGATGAACATGCGCAGCAGGAGTATGTGAATCGATGCGAGTTTGTGCGACAGGCGATAGTCGAAAAGATTCGATCACTGAACGGCCCGGCCGCGCCGTTAAAGCCCGAGCAAGCGAGAGTTGATCTACTTATGACCGATCAGCAGCTGGCAGATATGCGCCAGGCGCTTATGATCGAGCAGCGACGACGCCATGAGGCTAAATGGCATCGGCAAGACAAAGATTACCAGTAGTGGTGGGCGTTCCAGTAGCTGTAGGCTGCCGACCAGCTGCCGTAGCGGCTCTTGGCGTAGCCGTTGCACCATTTTAGCTGGGTGACGGGATTAGTCGACCAGTCGCTACCGGCGCTGGCCATTTTGCTACCCGGCAGGGCCTGGCATAAGCCGTAGGCACCAGATGCATTGCGGGCGGTGGGGTTCCAACGGGACTCTTTTTGCACGATGAAGTCGGCGTAATCAAAGTCGCCTGGCGCAATGCCAGCGCGGGCCATGTCGCCCTTGCTACCCGTTAGGCTGGCACCACGTACCACAATTTGGGTCACTGCTTCCTGGGTGACGACCGCCTGGATAATGCTCTTCCCTTTGCCGTCCTCACCAATTTGGTAGGTGACCACCCGTTGACCGGCTGATCCCTGCTGACGCACAGCATTCGTACCATAGGCCAAATTTGGATCAGTAATAATTTGTACCGGCATCGGGATTGTTTCGGTGACCGACTGTAACTTAACGCCATCACGGGCAATGAAGATTTGCTGGTTGGGCGTAATTGGCGTTTCGGGGGTCGGCAACACCTGATCGCTGGAGCCTAGGTTGATACCCTTCTCTTTTGCCAGCTCACCGACGGTAGTGGCGTGCGTCCGAATGACTTCCGGCGTGCCATACAGGTTAACATTGACTGGTATGGCACGATCAATAATCACTTGTTCGCCAATGGCGCCGTCTTTGAGGAAGTTGGTGACCGGGTCGGTTACTACTCGGTCTTCGGCGTATAGTTCGGTGCCTGTTTGGCGAGCAATTGCTCGCGGCGTAGTGGCCGCACTAAAGGTAAAGGTCTTGGTGTTGCCGTCCACAATTTTGACCGGCAGCGCTCGGTAGACATTAATACGAAAGTCGTCCTGGTTAATTTTGGTGTCGAGTGCCGGCTCTACAACATCACCTTCGCCAAGCGTAATGTTGAGTTTTTTAATAAGCCCGCCGACGGTTGGCTCAATGCTTGGGACAGTCTGCTCAACATCGTCATGTGACACAATGACCACCCGGGCGTCGCGGTATGGAGCGTCCCGGTCGACAAGCGTAAGGTACAGCCCGGCACTTATGGTAATCAGGGCTACAAACGTAAATACCGGTACCGCGAACGGATGCCGGCTGACATATTTCAGTTTGCGAATACGACGCCGGTTCTTAACCGCGGCTCGTCGCTTAAATTTCAAAAATTTACTCTGCATATAAAACGCAATAACAAGCACCTGTTAGTAACAGTTACCCACCACTGGCTCGCTCTGCTCAATCTATTGTAGCAGATCTACAGCTTTTGCAGGGGCGCGAAGGCCACGTTCAGCTTGCGCGTACCCTTGCCTTTAAAGTAGATGGTCGCTGTGTCGCCATCCATGTCGACCACCGTGCCGACGCCAAATAATTGGTGCTTTACGGCGTCGCCCTCGTTTAGCTCGGGCACGTAGCGGGGCTCGTCTGGGTGGGCTTGGCTGGTTTCAAAATCGTAGGTCGGCTCGTTACTATAACCGTAGTGACTGTCAGTGGCTACCGCTTGGAACTCGCCGTCGATTTCTGACAAAAAGCGCGATGGCGGATTATGCTGCACGCCGCCGTACAGCATGCGCGAGTTGGCGTACATCATGTATAGCTCTTGGCGAGCACGGGTCATACCCACGTAGCATAGTCGGCGCTCCTCTTCCATTTCGGACTGGTCATACAGCGCTCTGGAGTGCGGGAAAATTGTCTCTTCCAGGCCAGTCATAAAGACCACCGGGAATTCGAGGCCCTTAGCGGCATGGAGTGTCATAAGCGTTACGGCATCGCCGTTAAAGTCGGCGCTGTCGAGGTCGCTCACCAGACTAACCTCTTCTAAGAATCCGTCCAGCCCGGCGTCTTGATATTCCTGAGCCACGCTTAATAATTCTTTGACGTTTTCTTGGCGAGCTTCACCTTGCGGCGTGCCGTCATCGAGGTATTTAAGATACTGAATGCGTCGTAGCAGCGAGTCAATCAAACCACTAACGGATGCTTCGTCAATTAAGTTGCGCAGGCTAGCAATGATGTCGCCAAGTTCAGCTAGAGCGGCGCGAGCCTTAGCGGTTACCGCGCCACAGTTACTGGCATAGGATAATGCTTCGTGCAGGTTGTACCCATTTTGCTGCTTCCATTCAAAAAAGTTTTGTAGGCTTTTGGCACCAATGCCGCGCGTGGGCACGTTTACCACGCGCTCAAAGCTGACGCGGTCTTCTGGCTGGAAAATCAGGCGCAGGTAGGCAATAACGTCTTTAATTTCTTTGCGGTCATAAAAGCGCACGCCGCCAACCACCCGATATGGAATACCGTAGTGCACAAAGGCTTCTTCTATGCTGCGTGACTGGGCGTTGGTGCGGTACAGCACGGCGTAACTGCTGTACTTATGTTTGCCGGCGTCGACGTCGTTGCGTACCCGGCGAACAATCGCTTCGCCTTCGGCCCGCTCATTATTAACTTGCAGCATTTGCACGGGCAAGCCGTCGCCCAGAGCAGTCCACAACTGCTTGTCGGAGCGCTGTTCATTTTTAGTAATTACCGCGTGGGCGGCATCCAGGATGTGTTTGGTGGAGCGGTAGTTCTGCTCTAGTTTAATGACAGTGCACTCGGCGTAATCATTCTCGAACTTTAAAATGTTTCTAAAATCGGCACCTCTCCATGAATAGATCGATTGCCAGTCGTCACCAACGACGGCGATGTTCTGCGTGGCGGCGGTCAACAACTTCACCAGGGCATACTGAGCGGCGTTGGTGTCTTGGTACTCGTCGATCATCACGTACTTGAATTGCTGCTGCCATTTTTTACGGATTTCGGGCTGGTTTTTAAGCAGGCTGACGGTGCGGTTAATAAGGTCGTCAAAGTCGAGCGCGGCGGCATCTTTTAAAGACCGCTCATATAATGGGTAAATTTGGGCGGCGGCCTGCTGAGCTGGGCTTTTGGCTGTGCCGGCATAGGTCGCCGGATCGATCAGTTCGTTTTTGGCGCTACTAATTAAACTGCCGAGCACCCGGGCTGGAAAAGCTTTTTCGTCGAGCATAATTTGCTTGGAAGCCTGCTTGATGGCCGCCTGGCGATCGGATTCGTCAAAAATAACAAAGGAGCGTGGGATGCCGATGTGCTCGCCGTCCTGACGAAGCAGTCGCACGCAAATACCGTGAAAGGTACCCATGTAGGGCATAAAGCCGCGGTTGTCAGCGTTTTGCCCAAGCAGCGCGCCGACCCTGGCGCGCATTTCTTTGGCGGCCTTGTTAGTAAAGGTGACGGCCAGAATATTGTAGGGCGTTGCCTTGTGGGTGGCAATTAAGTAGGCGATGCGGTGAGTCAGCGTTTTAGTCTTACCGCTGCCTGCCCCGGCCTGAATCAGCAGTGGGCCCTCGGTGGTTTCGACGGCGCGACGTTGTTCGGGGTTTAGCTCTTCAAGCAAGCTAGTCGTAGTCACGGCGGTTCGCTCCTCGGCTGCCCAAGGGTCAATAAAGTCACTTGTCATATGTATATATTTTACCGGGTTTAGATAACTTTGGCTGTTGTATTTTACTTGACCGTAAAGAAGCTGGTGTGCGGCAGGTTGTAGGTGTTTGGTAGCAAGCTGGCATCGAGTGCCGTATTGTACCAGGCCAGCGCTAGCAGCACAATTAGCAATATGCCAAAAATGGCGACTTTGCGACTGCGGCGTTCTTCGGCCGTTTTGATTGGCAAAAAGTATTCCTCTTCATCGATCATTTTTTGCAAGCGAGCGGCCCGTTTGCGGGCAATTTCGCTGTCGACTTCGCGCTCTTCGGGCTTGGGTGGCACTCCGGGCGTATCTTCTGGCTTTACCGCTGCGTCGGGCACCGGCTCCGGGAAGCCTTCGGGTGGTTTGGGTGGCTTTGCTTCCGGCACCGGCACCTGCTTCGGTTCGTCGGGTACAGGGACCTCTGGAGCTACTACTGCTTGCACCGGTACGACGGCTTCGGGCTCAACATCGTCATGAAGTGGCGTAATGATGATTTTTTTAGCTGGCTGGGCAAGCGGTGCTGGCTGCTCTTCGGGCTGCGGCTCGTTAACCATGGGGTCAACCACTGTTCGGTTAGTGGTGATGACCGAGCGAGTGGTGGCACTAGCCGGCAAGCCGCCACGGCCGGGCCGAGCTACATCGAAGACACCCGATCCGACTGGCTTTTTATTATTTGCCATCTCGCTGCTTTTTTACGTTGTGGAGAGGCGCTTGATTGACGATTTCGCTAAACTGCTTGTAATTGAGGCTAGCGGCACCAACCAGTAAACCGTCACAGCCATCGAGCGCCAGGTACGAACTGGCATCTTCGGCATTGACGCTGCCACCGTATAGCAGACGAACGGCCTTAGCGACTTTAGCGCCATACAGCCCTTCGATTTGCTGACGAATGTAATCAAGGGCTTTTTGCATGTCAGCCGGTTTAGCTTTTTCGCCCTGAAAAGTACTAATCGCCCAGATTGGTTCGTAGGCGATTACCATGTTTTCAATTTCGGTGGCCGTTAGGTGGCTGATGGCGGTGGTTAGCTGATCGTGAATCACTCGCTTGGTTTCGCCGGCTGCACGTTCATGCTGCGTTTCACCAATACACAAAATAGGCGTGATTTCGTTGCGCACGCAAGCCTGCACCTTGTCGCGGACTTGCTCCAGCGTTTCCCCAAAATACACTCGGCGGGCCGAGTGGCCAACAATGCAGTAGTGCACCAGTTCTTTAAGCATAGCGAAGGATACTTCGCCGGTTTGCGGACCTTCATCGGTGGCAAAGGCGTCTTGGGCACTTAATCGAAACTTACGTCGGTCAATTTCTAGACTGACAGCCTGCAGACTAAGTAAACTTGGTGCCAACACTACTTCTACGTCACGGTGGTTAGCGATGTGCTGCTGCAAGCGATTTACCAGCAAGCTGGACTGCTGTACATTGAGATGCATTTTCCAGTTGCCGACGATTAATGTTCTTTTCATAATGCTTATACTTTATCACGCAAGGCTGCCACACCGGGTAGCGTCCGCCCTGCCATTAACTCTAGGCTCGCGCCGCCACCGGTCGAAACGTGATCAAAGGCTTCAGTTAAACCACGCTCCTGTACGTAGCCCACGGTGTCGCCACCGCCCACCAGACTGAACGGCCGATTGCCGAATTGGCCAAGCATGGCGTCGATAATAAGTTCGGTGCCGTGCGCGTAGGGGCCAACTGGTCCTTGCACGCCGTCGGTCTCGGTAACGCCCATGGTGCCGTTCCAGACCACGGTGTTGGCCAGCTGCAAACCACCAGCAATAAAGGCACCACTGAACGGACCGATGTCGAGGATTTTTTCGTGGGCGTGAACATGGCTGGCCGCTGCCGGCACTCGCTTGGGATAGTTTTCGATGTCAGCCACCACATGAGCTCCCCAATCAACAATCCGGGTGGGTGCCAGCTTGTCGATTTTGCTGGCCACCACGCCGTCACGCGGAATGGCGAAGGTAAAGTCACGCTCTTTGGTCTCGGCTTCGGCCTTTTTAATAATGTCGCGGGCGACTGGCAGCTCAGATTTATCGACTAAACTGTCGGCCACATCAACGCCGCTGGCCAGCAGGAAGGTATTGGCCATAGCGCCGCCAATCGCCACAAAGTCGGCCAGCTCAATAAACTTGTTAAGAACGTCGATTTTGTCAGCAATTTTGGCACCACCAATAATAGCCACGAGCGGTCGCTGTGGCTTTTGCATAATTTTGGTAATGGTGTCGACTTCTTTTTCGAGCAACAGTCCGGCAACCGATGGCAAGTGCCGCGTAATTGCATCAGTGCTGGCGTGAGCACGGTGTACTACACCAAAGCCGTCCTGCACGAAAATGTCGGCTACAGCGGCCAGCTGCTTAGCAAAATTGTCGTCGTTTTGTTCTTCTTCCGGATGGAAGCGCAGGTTTTCGAGCAGCATGACCTCACCAGGTTTTGGCACAGTAGCGCCCGGTAGTTCAGCGCTGAACGTAACTGGTTTCTTGAGCAGCTGGCTTAAGCGCTCAGCCACGGGTTTAAGACTACAGCTCGTGTCGTTTGGCCCACTCGGCCGTCCCAGGTGCGAGCAAATAATTACTGCTGCACCATGGTCTAACAGATATTGCACGGTGGGCAAAGATTGCTTAATACGGTAATCATCGCTGATCTTGCCGTTTTCGAGCGGCACGTTGTAGTCGGCCCGCAGCAGCACGCGCTTGCCCTTCACATCAACATCACGAATTGTTTGTTTGGTAAACATCCCACCTACCTTATTACTGCTAGTATACGATATTACTGCTTATGCTGACTAGTGTTATTCGAGGACACGGACTTTGATGGTGTCGGTAGTGCCCACAATGCCTGGGTGCTTGCCAGAGGCAGTGACCACAATGTCGCCACTGTGCAGCACGCGGTTCTTGCGTAACCAGTCGGTGAGTTTGGTGGCCGCCTGCTTATCTATGGGTCGGACATAACTTTTAATGCCGTACATAATGGCCAATTGCTGGGCGGTTCGGGCGGAGTTGGTGACGGCAATCAGCGGAATAGTTGGGCGATAGCTGCTGATCTGTTGGGCGGTAGCGCCGGATTTAGTTTCGGCCACGATGGCCTTAGCTTGAATGGTGTCGGCCAGGCTCAGAATGGCCTTGCTAATGGCCGCTTGGCGGCTGTGATCGGCATATTCCGGGAAGCCGACACTGACTGGGTTATGTGCTTCGGTGTACTGAATAACTCGCTTCATGGTGGCAACTGACTCTAGTGGGTACTGGCCGTTGGCGGTTTCGTCACTGAGCATGACGCAATCGGTGCCTAAAATAACCGCCGTTGCTACGTCAGAAATTTCAGCACGGGTCGGCGACGGCGCATGGGTCATACTAAACAGCATTTGGGTGGCGACAATCACCGGCTTAGCGTGGCGTTGGCAGAGGCCAATCAGCTGGCGCTGCACTATTGGCACTGCTTCGGGTACAACTTCGACGGCTAAGTCGCCACGGGCGACCATTAGAGCGTCGGTTTCTTGGACAATGGCCTCCATGTCTTCAATGGCGGCTTTGGTTTCGAACTTGACGATGATTTTGGCATTCATGTTCAGGTTTTTCATGAGCCGACGCATGTCGCGCACGTCGTTCGACGACTGCACAAAGCTTTGCGCTACGTAGTCGATATCTTGGGTGGACCCAAACAGCAGGTCGGCTTTGTCTTTAGCGGTGATCACATCACCAGCAAAGTCGGTGTCGGGCAAGTTGATTCCCTTACGCTTAATGAGCATGCCGGCGTTTTCGGCTTCGGCGTAGACGATGCCGTCGGCCACGCGGGTAACGGTAGTGCGCACCTTGCCGTCAAACAGGTATAGTCGTTCGCCGCGCTTGACCTTTTTACTGAGGTCATACTGCGTGGGTAGGCAGCCGGTAGTAGCGTAATTAGCGTTGTAGGCAAACTTTAAGTGCTGGCCTGCTTCGACTTCAACCACACCATCAAAATCACCGAGGCGAATTTTTGGCCCCTGCAGATCTTGAATGATGGCCACTGGCTTGCCCAGTTCCTCGCTGGCTTTGCGAATCCAGGCAATGCGCCGACCGTGTTCTTGGTGATCGCCGTGGCTAAAGTTTAGTCGCAGGCCGTTGGCTCCGGCTTTAATTAAGTCACGGATGGCTTCGTAGCTGTCGGTAGCGGGGCCGACGGTAGCGATAATTTTTGTCCGTTTGAATTCCGCAATCGGGACGTTTGGAACATCTTGTGTTAATTTCATTGCCCACTCTTTATAAGCATTAGCGTATTACACCTCAGTATAGCGAGGATCAGTTCAAAATGCCAACGGCGCGAGCACCGACCAGGGCGACGGTCACGAACGAAATCATTGACTGGGTAAGCATTAAAAGCTTGGCCCGCCGCGTCAGGGGGTTGGCATCACCGGGCGCAAAGTTCACGGCGTTAGTTGACGAAGTATATAGGTAATCAATAAAAGTCGGCTTCCAGTCGGGATGCCGGTAGGCTTCACTTTTGTGCTGCGGGAACAAAAAATCCTGCTCGAACTTCTTAATGCGTTGCCGTTCGCCCGGGCCGCCGCCATCCATTTCCCAGTACCACAAACCAAAAATAATAATATTGGTAACAAATATGTTGATGGCCGCTAAAATTAGCTCCTTGCCGTCGGGCAAAAAGCCTTCAACCAGCAACTTGTTAATAATTACCCCCAGCGAATAGGCGTTGGCGGCACTTGTCAAAATAATCAGCGCCAGTACATTCCAGCGCCGAATGCGTGAGGTAAAGGTGCGTTCCTTGGGTGTGGTGAACGGCAAGGCAAGCAGTAATATGACTTCAATAACAGGGATAATATAGTGGCCGATCGAGAAAGTATCGGGCAATAGAATCTGCAATCCAATGGCCACTAGCACGGCAATTTGGACATGCCACACTGGATCGTGAATGCGATGTTTGTCTTTGAATAAGTCTGCCATTTCATAAGCATTATACGACAATGCTAGAGTTTCGTCGTTTGCAGTATAATATGGCCAGAAACCACTAACTCAAGGAGCATCATCATTAGCGACTCACTGAAACTGCGGGCCAAGCCAGAAACCGAAGACTTCGCCCACAAATACACCGAAGAAGGCCAAGGCAAAGTTGGCGGCAAACTGATTGACGGTTACTTTGCATCAGTTAGCAAGCTAGTTGATGCCAGCAACATCACCTCACGCAAAAGCGTCAAAGCCATCGAACTCGGTTGCGGCGAAGGCTATTCCACGGTGCGTCTGCGCGAAATGCTACCCAGTAATGTGGCGCTCGAAGCCTCCGAGTATGTCGCGGCCTTAATTCCCAAAGCGCAAGAGCTCAACCCGAACGTAACGTTCCGGGAAGAGAGCGTTTACGAGATCAAAGCCGACGACAACAGCTACGACCTGATCTTTTTACTGGAAGTGCTCGAGCACCTCGACTACCCCGACAAGGCCCTGCAAGAAATCGCCCGCGTCCTTAAGCCAGACGGCTACCTGGTGCTCGGCGTTCCCCGTGAACCACTATGGTGCTGCCTAAACATGGCTCGCGGTAAGTACTTGACCCACTTCGGCAACACGCCCGGTCACCTAAACCACTGGCCAAGCTTCGCGCTGAAGCGCTTTGTTGGTAAGCATCTTGGACCAGTTGTGGAGTCACGCCAGCCGTTGCCTTGGACACAGGTTTTAGCTCAAAAGCGTTAGTTCTGATTGACGATGTGCTCGATAATGGCCGAGGTCGAAGCGTGACCATCGCCCCCTGAACGCGGCAGAATAACTAGCTTCGATTCTTCCATACTGTTCCAAAAACGTGGATCAGGGCCATCGGTTGCATATACGTCAGGCTGCAGCTTGGCTACTATCTCTGCGTGAACAGGATCGGTCTGTTCGGGTACGCTGCTGGCTGGGTCGATAAATACATAATCTACGACCTTAAGTGCATCCAGCAGTTGGGCGCGGTCATCCTCTGGAATAATTGGTCGCTGTGGGCCTTTTCTGGCCTTGACCCTGTCATCACCACTTAACATGACAACCACCACGTCTCCAAGGGCTTTGACTGCATTTAGATAGCGCAAGTGACCAACATGTAGTAGGTCGAATGTACCGCTTGTTAGTACGATTTTTTGATTCGCATGTTGACTCCGAATGTCTGCTAAGTTTTCGAGGCCAACGATCATTGCTATATATTAGCATTAACGTGGAATCATAAGGAGAGTATAGCCCCGCCCCTGGTAACCCCGCGCTAGAGTTGAGTGCCAGCTAGGTGACCAACTAGGGTGGTAATCGCCATGGCTGCACCTCCGCCAAGAAATACACGAAGGGCGGCGCGAACTTTATGACCCCCACCAATAATTGCACCGGTTGCGCCTGAAATTGCCAAAGCGATGAGCGAAGCAATCACAATCACCCAACCGCTTATGCTACTCGGTGAAATAACTGCGGCCAGGACTGGCACAAGTGCACCAATAGAGAACGCCGCGGCAGATGCAATAGCGGCCTGCAGTGGCTTAGCTAAGTCATGTTGGTCTATATTGAGCTCATCACGGGCATGTGCGCCCACGGCATCATATTCATGGAGCTGCTTTGCTACTTCAAGCGCTAAATCGCGTTTGAGACCGCGGTGTTCGTAAATTGCAGCCAGCTCTGCCAGCTCTGCATCGTGGTTCTTGGCAATTGAGCGAGCCTCGATGGCAATATCTTCTCGCTCCGAATCTTTTTGGGAGCTGACTGAAACATACTCACCTACCGCCATTGATAATGCGCCGGCAACCAGAGCGGAGATACCGGCAGTAAGAATAGTGTTATCGCTTGCTTGCGCAGCTAAGACACCGAGCATGATACTTGAGGTTGATACAATACCGTCGTTAACACCAAGCACTGCAGCTCTTAGCCAACCGGCTCTATGCGAGCGATGTATTTCTTCTGGATGTGGGTTGTCTATTGTCACTCAGGAAGTATAACAAAACAAAAAGAACTCCTCATGAAGTTCTTTAAGCATAAGCAATTTGGTGACCCTTCCACACCCGCTTTTTAACTCTACAGTGGTGGAAGTTGTTCGTTGGAATGATGTTATACGGAACGTCAGTCTTGAAGCTAACCAGTTACGGGTAGCCTAGCCCGTGTTATCTACTCCCCTTTGAGGAATAGAACGTAGGTACTAGCCGTCTATGTTATTCGGGCAGACTATCCTTTACGGAATCGTAATAATACAGGAACTCTGGCAGTCGTTTTTCAAATTGCTGCTTTGTATAGTCATATGTAAATGCCGCTGGGTATTTTCCATGCGCTGCAACCGTTTTACGTAAATCATCAACGTACTCTTCAATCCAGCCAGCTTCGGCACATTTCTGCCATCGAGCTACAGTAAAAATATCGAGCTTATCTGCGTCACGAATGATTTTTCCCTCTATGGATGTTGGATTAGAACTACTCTTGTGGTGACGAATAGCCTCATAAGCTCTAACAGCCTCATCTGCGGAGACTCCACGAGATAACAGATCTGCTTGTGCCATAAGCGCTCCTTCTTCCTCATGACCAACGGTAAAGCCTTGGGTTCTAGCCGCGTCGTGCCATAGCGCGCATAGTTCCAAAAAGTCCTTATCTTTAAAGCCCAGCTCATCGGCAAGCAACAGTGCATTGGTGGCGACTCTTTCTGAGTGCTGCCAATCATGGATAACGTCATCAAAACCGTCATAGAGACTTTTGGCATGTGTGATTGAGGCTTGGTAGGTAGTGTTCATAGCCTAACTATAGCAAGACTGTAAAGAGAATCGAACTTATTAACAGATACGAAAAAACGCCCTCATTCATTTATTGAGTTATGGGCGCTAATTCTTATCTGTAATTCTCTTATGGTGACCCTTCCGCATCCGCTTTTTAACGCTATAGTGGCGGAAGTGGTTCGTTGGAATGAGGTTATTCGTAGTGCGAGCTTGCAATATAACCAGTCACTAGTAGGCGAGTTCGGGGAATAGCTGCTCAAGAGTGGTATGCCCAAGGCCATACTGAAGTTTGAATCTGACGTTATTTTCCCAACTGTCACCCTCGCGTATTGTTGCTACAGAGGTATAAAGTCGTCTAAACGCTGTGTCAGCTCTAGTTGTGCGCTCATCTACACCTGCGCCAATATCACCCTCCAGTTGAGAGAATCTACCATCAATCTGAGCAGCTAAGTCGCTACCGAGATCATCGAGTTCTGCATGGGCTGTCATGAGCTTACTATACCAAATATCCTTGGGCATAGGAGAATCAAACTTGTTAACAGATACGAAAAGCGCCCTAGCTCATTTGGGGAACTTTGGGCGCTTATTCTTATCTGTAATTCTACTTTGGTGACCCTTGAGCCTTCGATTTTTAACTCAGTAGTGGCAGAAGTTGTTCGTTGGAATGATGTAATCAGTAACGTTGGCCTACGACCTAACCTGTCACGGGTAAAATAGCACGCTCACTTTACATCCCTTAGTAGAGTAGAACCATAGGGCAACAAATGGATTTGCTTAACTATTTGGACATTTATTTACCAGTGGCACCAATTGCTAGGTCCACTTGAGGCATACCTCGATAATCAAGAACCCTGATGGCGTGCGAACGTTTTGACGTCATGCGACTTTTAAAACTAATGTTTGTAATTAAACTACCACTACCGCCCATGCTAGCAACCAGAAAACCACTAGCCCGTCTTGACTGTCCGCCACCATACGTATGAATTGCCGCCCCATTTCTGTCCCGAACCCTTACTGCAAGCGGGCTCCCCTCGTGTTGTCTTATGAATTGACGTATTGATTCGGTGCCAGTCCAGACAGTTGGTGCCAAATCTTTAGCCGCTTCAGCTTCTTCGTCGTATCGCTGCTGTACAAGACGAGCATCCATCACGGCTCGCCCTAGATTGGTGTAATCGAAATTATCCAAAGACTGAGTGATTGCTTCGTCAGTCAACCGACGTGTAGTGTCTACAAAATATCGGTTACGCTCATCAGCCCTAGCATGAAGCTCGCCTTGCATATTGGCATACTCTACAAATAACCCGAGGAGTTCGTTACCACGTTCTACGCTAACCGAGTCATACAATAATTCTGAGTGCTTCATAGTTTAACTATAGCAAAGTCTACTCTTTTCTCGACAGTTTACCGGCCATGCGAGCAATGAATTGTTCTCTGGTCTGTTGCACAGCTTCTGCTTCAGTCGGGAATTGATAGAGTGCCTCTTGCGGCGCGATGTCTGGAGGTGGGCTTGGATCGTCTTGTGGTGGTCGTTCCTTGTCGGTCATCTTACTAGAATGACTGCTGCGGGCACTCTAGGCAGTCGGATTTTTTACGACCAGTCTATAATCAAACTCAATGAAAGAACTTATTGGCTTTGCAGCGGTTGCCCTCGCCTTTGTTGCCTACGCCCCTTATTTTCGAGATATACTACGACATAAGGTACAGCCGCATCCGTTCAGCTGGTTTATTTGGGGTTTTGCCGCCTCACTTATTTTTGTATTACAGATTCTGCATGGCGGTGGCCCGGGAGCCTATACCACGCTAACTGTCGCGTTCATTAGTTTCATAATTTGTATTCTAGCGAGCCGCCAGGTTGACCGGATTACGATTACTCGACATGACTGGATGATGTTGGGCGTTGCCCTCATCGCACTAGGGGTATGGCTGTTAGTCGATCAGCCGACCCTCGCCATGTTGCTACTGGTGAGTGCCGATATGTTTGGCTTTATACCGTCGATTCGCAAGACTTGGCAGCGACCCTACAGCGAGACCCTAACCATGTGGGCTATTAACGGGTTTAGGCATGGCTTAAGTATATTGGCGCTCAGTAGCTACACGCTATTAACGCTGGCCAATCCGGTCGTGTGGACGATTGGTAATTTTGGATTTTGTGCGATTATACTGTGGCGGCGGCGGGTAATGTTGCGTGAAAGACACTAAGCGCGACCAGGTTTTGAAATTACTCTAAGTACTTCGTTGCCTTGAGCGACCATTGATTTCTTCAAGCGCTGGCATCAGATTGTCAAAGGCTACGCGACTTTGCCTCTCCGACGAAAACCTTCCAGATTAATAGTTCTCATTGCGTCTGCGACGACTGAATTGTCGTTCAACGAGCGTACACACCGTCTTTAGGACTGCATCACCAAAAACTTAATAGGAACTCACGAGCAGTCTAAGCTGCTAATTCAAAACTATTGACTAGCTCTTCATTCTGGCTCATTGTTTGTCCCCGGCAGTATCTATCACAAAGTCGGCTTTCGATTCAGGGTGATACTTCGCCTGGTAAGCCAAGTCATTTTCCGCCCACATATCCCACTTATCGGCGTTTTCATTACCAGCGTCACGTTTCTTGCCTCGTGCTTTAGCTACTTCAATAGGTGTATCCACCCAGATTTTATAGTCGTAGTAGTGCTGTATACGCGGGTGATAGCATGAAATGCCCTCAATAATAAGATAATTAACTTCTGGCACTACTTTTGGTTCGCTCAGTGTGTTTGTTTCCCAAATAAGTTCTTGGTATTGAACAAGCTCTTGCTTAGAAGCTGGCTGCAAAACCTGCCGCTCAAGACGTTCACGGTCAAATCCACCCTTATCCCATGACGACTCAGTTAGCTTTTCCTTAACTATAAAATCATCAATATTCACGATATAGGCCTTGCCAAGTGCGTCCCTGAGTCTGGTTGCAAACGTTGTCTTACCAGAACCACCAAAGCCTTCAATGGCAATAAGTGTAGGCTTACGACCTGCTGTTTTTTGCTTAATTTCTGATGCTATTTGCTCCACTGTCATAGCAGTATCATAACAGGGATAAATTGGAATAGCCACGGATAGCAATTGAGCACATAAACCCGCCCAGAGCTCTCTCCGTAGGTGACAAACATAAGCGATTTAGTGACCCTTGCGATTCGCTTTTTAACTCAACAGTGGGGGAGGTTGTTCGTTGGAACGATGTTATTCGTAATATAAGTACTGAAGCCGATCAGTTACATATTGGCTAGGCCATATTATCTACTCCCCTTTAGGGAATAGAAGGGTCACTAATCTTGACTATACACTTCTAGTGGCTTGGGGAATTTGAAGCCAGGAGAGAGGCCGCCCTTATCAAAATCGCCAGCGATTAAATCAGCCTCAAAATTCTCGATGAGTTCCAAGACATAGTTGAGCTTCTGAGCTCGTAGCGGATCATTTTGGAGAGTGTTGTGGGTGTGTAACAGTGCAGTGCTTACTACCGGTCGATGGGCGATTGCGCCTAATGCCCTCATACTGTCCCGCCACTCCAGTTGCAACGCATGGCTAACAGGATCTCTGGGCTCTTCTGAGAACAAGGGTGTATTCTTTATGCCCGGGTCTTCGGCGCGCCACTTAGCATTCAGCTCCTTGGCTTCAGCACGACCAGAAGCTTCGTCTTCGGTGAATCCTTCAGGTACCTCTTGATTCCAATGCTGTGCAAGCCAGTCGTAAGCAAGATCAACTTTTTGCCAATAGACCTTGTCCGTTTCAGCCCGCGTGCCGAGTTGACCGTGAGCACCAAATAGGCAAGTTTCTTCTTCCGCAGTTAGTGTTCTTACTATTCGTTCGTTCATATAACTCCTGGCTATTAGGCATGTTTATATACCCTTTCAGGGGTGCACGCAAGCATAAGCAAAACAAAAAGACTTCCGAGGAAGTCTTTAAGCATTTTCAAATTGGTGACCCTTGAGGGTTCGCTTTTTAACTCTATGGTGGCGGAGGTCGTTCGTTGGAATGATGTTATCGGTAATGTCAGCATACCGGCTAACCAGTTACGGGTGGTGTCACCCGTGTAGACAACTCCCCCTTGTAGAGTAGAAGTGTACGGCTAGAAGCCGACTGATGCGTGACCAGATTCTTCAACCTCGAATCCGTTCATGCGGACACCAAACCCATGTTCGTCGTCCCAGCTACAATCGAATTCGTAGGCTACGTATTTAACTCCCTCTTCGTCCGTGCACCCAACATGGATATTAAGCGGCAGAAGCAATGCTTTCAAATCGTCCCTGCTATTCACAGGCGGTAAGTACAAATCTACCATTTCGGGGTCGTAAGCGTCCTTATCTACAAGTGCTTTGTCGTACTCTCGCTGAGCGCAGTCAAGGATTGTTTCGTATAGCTGCCGCTGATTGTCTACAACAAACTGAATGGTATTTGAGAAGTCTTCTAACTGCCGTATACGAGCATGGTCATTGCTTGACCCGCCACCAGGTATATTCACTAGGTTTACATTTACCTCGAAGGTGCCGTCAGATGGTCGGTCTGTAAGGTCGTTATCCGCAAGAAATGTACCACTGTCGTTCCAGACATCCAGCCTTAGCTCGGTAGTTGAAGAATAGTCCATAACATAACTATAGCAAACAAAAAGAACTCCTTACGAAGTTCTTTAAGCATAATCATTTTGGTGACCCCAAGGAGAGTCGAACTCCTCTTGCCGGGATGAAAACCCGATGTCCTAACCGATAGACGATGGGGCCGAGCGAGGAATAGTGAAAATGTGTTTACATATTTTTACTTTCCGAGCGAGGCTTTATTTGCCGAAGGCAAATGGGGCCGCGAACGAGGATGGTCAAATTTGTGTTTACATAAATTTGCGATCCGAGTGAGCGGGCACATATGCGAAGCATATGAGGGCCAGACAATCGCCTGCAAAGTGCAGTCAATCGACCCGGACTACTTTACCACAACAGAGGCCAAAAGAAAATCCCCTCGTCTCTCTAAAGGGGATTTGCAGGTATCCATTTTTTGTTTGGGAGCGGTCAGTCATTGCTCGTAAACTAGCCGTATAGTATCACAATGTTGCGCTTATGGCTAGTGTTTATCCACAGTTACCCGCGGTTTTGGTATTACAATCCTAGTAACCGACGACGGATCAGGTAGTGCCCTACAGTGGCAACAGTCCCTACGCCACCAAAAATGCTGGCAATAATTGTACCCGGACCAGTGTCCGTCAGTTCACAGCTGTTATCGCCCTTGCCTTCGGCCACACACTCTTTAGGAGGCTGTGTTTTACACTCAGGGCTGCCCTGCGGTACGCCTGGCTTACACTCGATGGTGGTTGGCGTAATAGTTGCTTCACAGGTCGAGCTGCCTTTTTTGCCATCGGGCGTTGTAAAGTTCAGCTTGGCTGTCACCGTGTACGTCCCGGCTTTACCGTAGGCATGGCGTACCGTTACCTGCTTGCCGTTCGGTATCAGGCCCTTCATAACCGTGTTATCGCCGAAGGTAAAGTCAGCACTGTTGAAGGTAACGTTATTGGTGTACTGCGCCGTGGCCACAAACTTGTAGTTGCGCGTTGCCTGGTCGAGCAAGGTGACCTGCAGACTGGAACAAACGGCAGCAAAGGTCGGCACATCGGGCGGCACAAACTTAATCTCGGTCGCACAAGGGGCCGAGGTCGTGGTAACCACGTTACCGCCAGGCACCCTGACGTAGACCGTTACGCGTACCGTGGAGTTCTTGGTAAAGGTGTGCTGCACCGGCTGCGATAAGTCGGTGACCGTTTTACTGTCGCCGTCGCCAAAGTCGTACACCGCTTTAACCACTTGGGCCCCCTGTGACGCTGTGGCGTTAGTGGTAAAACGGTAGGTATTTTTAGTACCGTCTACTTTGGTTTTTTGCAGGTTATTACAGCTATAGTTCGGCTTGTTTGGCGTAATGCGCTGCGGGTTACCGCAAGAACTAACCACGGCGAATTGCATAACACCCTGGTCGTTAAACATCACCATAACGTCGGCGCTATCGGCGTGATAGGTCGAACCAAAGGGGCCGCCCCAGTAGTCGTGGCCGTTAATGGTAACCTTCTGGTTGAAGTTAGCATCGTGTACCCGGCCGACGTTTTGCGTGGAACGTCCAACGACGACGCCATCGACAGTGATATTGCCATTGTCGTGAATAACGCCTGGCTTAGCACTCGAGGCAAAGCGACCGTACTGGCTAGGCACCAGGCCGTAGTCGGCATAGACGGCTTTGAGGTCGCCGGGGGGGTTGTTGTTCAATTTGTTAATAAATTGCGAGGCACTCGTCGCGCCACAGCGCATAATCGCGTAGTCATCACAGCCAGAGGCAGCCGTGGCCTTGCCGCTGCTCATGAGCAAGCCGCCAACCACCATTACGAGTCCTAATGTCGCACCAACGAGCATCTTACGCATAGCTAACCTCCTCTTCTCTGTTTTTATAATACCACCCTTGCCACGTTTTTTAATAATGTCAATGCTCTTATGCTTATCCTGGGCCGAGTTACCAAAAAGCCCTCCGCCCGGAATAACCCGAGCGGAGGGACAGTTTTGGTGTTAGTGAGCGGTCAGTCGGTGCTCAGTTAACGAGCGCTTTGACGGCGCAGAACCCAGTTGTAAGCAACTGCACCAGCAATTGCAACAACGGCGAACAAAGCCGCAACATCAGCCGGACCGGTCTTCACCAGCTGGGCTGGCTTAGTGGTGGTCGTGGTAGTCGTAGTCGTTGCACAGTTCAATTTAGCCTTGAATTGTACGGACTCGGTGTCAGGGGTCAAAGGACCAACCGTACCGATGTTTACACCAGTAGTAGTAATACCATCAGGCAAAGCCTTGATGACATTTGAGGCGCCAGCAGTAGGGCTGTAATCTAACAGTTCGGTTGAACCAGCAACATAGCTGATACTGGTGTCTTTGTCAGTACTTACGCCAGCGCTTGCAGTAACAGCATCTCCGTGTAAGTTATTGTCAGCCGTAACGGTTACTTTAGAGCCGTGTGACTTAGAAGTCTGGCCATCAAGTGTAGCTACAACTTTTACGTTAGTAATGGAATCAGGACCGGTGTTGTGGATACGAACACGGAACTGAACGGTGTCACCACAGGTAGCGGTGATGTTTTCGTCAAAAGCGCCATTGGCGTTTACTGACAGGTTGCGAACGCGGTAAATGTTACCGGTTTCGACTTGACCGACAGTAACATCGGCAAAAGCAGGTGTACTGAAGGCAAACATTGGAACAACTGCCAAAGCGGCGGCAATTTTAGTAAGTTTAGACATGGTAGTGTCTCCTTATTCATTAATGGTTAGTTGTGCAAACTAGGTAGGCATTGGTCTTTAAGCATGGTGTAGCTGGGCGTTAGAGGAGATCGAAAATCGATCAAGAACTCTAACGCCACTGCGCCACCAACAATCTACAAAAGCATCACCCTTTCTGGTGAATCGATGGATGAACCGAAGTTCAGAAGCCGCCGTTCTCGGGGTCTACGGGGAACGGGCCCAGCACGATCGTCTTGTCGACGCCGTTGGAACTGGCCGTCACCGAGACCGAGGAGTAACCCTCATGGACACCGGTGATACGGAACTCGAAGGTTCCACCGTTCGGGCAGGACTGGGTCCCGTTCGTACGGCAGATGACTCCGCTGACACGCGAATTGCTGTCGGTGCTGACGGCGGTGAGGCCGATCGGCGTTCCGTTGTCGTTGGAGACTGTGCAGTCAACCAGCGCGCCGGAACCGACAGTGATCTCCTCGGGAGAAGTACAGGACACGTTCGTCCAGTGCTTGACCTCCGGCGGGCACTGGTTGACCGTCACTCTGACTGTCGCGGACAAGTTGATGTCCGTGAGCGTCGCGGTAACGTCGTAGGTGCCCGGGGTGAAGCCGTTCAGGTTGAACGGGGCGCTGGACTGCGCACCGATCGTACCGGAGAACGACTTGCCCGACGAGGACACCGTGAACGGGTGGGCCTCGTTGTTCGGGTTGCTGACCGAGCCGCTGATGACACCAGTCTCACCCTGCTTGACGCACCCGTTGGCGGTCGCCGACAGGCTGGGGCCGTTGTTCTGGTCGATGTGGATGACCACACTCACCGTACGGACAGCCTTGGCGCGAGCCGTGGCAGTAGCCGCGGTCCTTGCCTTGGCGGTTGCCCTGGTCTGAACCTTGGCCTTGGCCCTGGCGACAGCCTGAGCGGACGCGTGCCGCGAAGTGTGCTTGGTGATCCGCTTGTGGGCGAAGTCACTGTCGCTCTTGCACTTCGTGGCCGAGTCGCTATTGCTCCGGTGGATGACGTGCGTCTCGTCCTCGTAGGTGTACGAGAGAGTGACGTCGACCGTGGCAGTAACCTCGACGCAGACCCGGCTGTGAACCGCGATCTTGGCCATGGTACCGGCCTTGACATCGAGCCAGACGACCTGCGTGTACGACACCTGCTGGTGCGTCGGCACGAACAGGTTGTTGCAGGCCGAGCCCGACGTACCACCACCGATCTTCTTCCAGTAGTAGGTGTAGCCGCCGACAGTCTGTGGCGTCTTCAGCTTGCAGACATGACTCGGAACCGGGTCGTAGTCGCGAACCAAGACATCGTCAGACCAGTAGGTGTTGATGCCAGGACTCCACTCACACTGCGAGCGGTCGACCTTGGCCTTGGACTGGCCCTGTGCTACGGCGTAGGCGTACGAGGAACCCGTAGCCTTCGCGGTGCTCTTGGCCGTGGCCTCAGCGAGGGACGTACCCACCACGGTAGCCGTGATGATGACGTCACCGTCGGTGTCGGAACTGGAGTTGCTGGTCGTGGAGGCTGCGCTGGGTGTCGCGTCCGCGGGGGACGTGATTCCGAGCGAGCCAACCACGGCCAGGGCAGCAGACAGGGCGAAAACCCTGAGAGCGTTCTTGGCGATCATGGTGGTGTCCTCCTTGGAAGACGAGTAGGTACTTGTCTTGCGACAAGCCGCAGCCGTGTGGCCACTATCGATCTCCCTGAGAAGAGTACGACTCCCCGCCTGTACGTAAACGTATAAGCAGAAAGCCGCACTCTAACAGACAACACCATGAATGAAACTTATGTAGTAGTTGATGGATAGGTTTTTAGCCGCTCGAGGCGAGCCGTGAAGCTCAGCCGAACGGGTTTAAAAACCCATGTCTACCTAGCTTGCTATTGGTTTAACAAAACTAGATTCTAGATTGTTAAGATTCAGGACCACCCGACGGGTATTTCCACCTCCCTGATGGTTATATGCATAATATCACATCCGACCATAAATGTCAACTATTAGCATAACATTTATAACAGATTGCAATAGCCACTAGCAGTATAATAAATTTTGTTGCTGACCTCTGTTAGATATTAGACAGCTGTAAGAACAACAGTTAACTGGGGTGAAGATGTGGAACTGGCGCGGGTAGGGCTGAGAGAGAGCGTATCGCTCCAGCTCAGACCATCCGGCCAGTTCCACACCTTTTGACGCACCCGGCTCCCTCCGCAAGGAGCAGACATCGCTGACTACAGATGCGTCAGATCAGCGAAGATCAGTCACGTTCACCGTGGATCAGCGTGATGCTGTAGTCGGTGTCACCCAGAACGACAGGGGTCTTCTCCTTGGAACGGAGTGTCTCCCAGTCGGGGACTCGGCCGGTGGGCTCAGTGAGCTCGTTCTCCGACTTGCGGGAAATGAGGTTGTGTCCGAAGACAGACAGAGCCCACAGAGCGACGAAGACGCCACAGATCACGACGAGCCGCAAGACGTCGTAGGACGACAGGCACATCGCGAAGATGAGAACGCCGAGGACGGCAGCCACAGTCATAGCGATGGTCACGTAGTGACCACGCACGTACTTCAAGCCGACGACCAGCGCCAGCGTTACAGCTGCAACGCAGAAACCGATGAACGTCGGACCGGACCACACCGTGGGGTGGTCGTTGCTGACGTAAGCACCGATCTTCAGCGTGCAGATGACTACCGCCACGAAAATGACGGTCTTCAGGTAGAAAAGCTTCATTGCAGTGACCTCCAGGTCGCAATCAATTGGGGAAGATGCTGTGATTGGCAGCAGTTGAGCCGTTAGAACACCTCTGGCTTGAGGAGAGTAACTGGCTGCACACTACTGGTAGCGTACAATCAGTTACCCTCTACTAAAGTTAGAGTGTCTAGGGGTGCGTCAGATTGTAAAGAGAACGGCTAAAGCCGTACTCGACCTCTGATGAAATAGGCATTTAGCCACAAATCTCCAGAACTGCCGAATTATACTACATTATTAAGCTTATGTCAATCAGTGGGCTTGGGGGCCAGCTTGGTTTTAGAAAAGATAAACCCAAAGGTACTACCCTTGCCTTCTTCGGTTTCGAAAATAATCGCTCCACCCTGGGCAACGATCACCTTTTTGGCCATGAATAAGCCCAGCCCCGTACCATCAGGGCGAGCGGTACGGGCATTGGCTGCTCGGTAAAACTTGGTGAACAAATGCGGACGCTCGCTGCGCGGCACGCCAATGCCGTTATCGGTTACCCTAAACTCGACCGAAGCCGGTGTTTCGACCAGCTTGACCTTGATTTTGCCACCGGCGGGCGTGTAGTAAATGGCATTATCAACAAAGTTCATAATCACCTGGCGGGTTTTGGTTTCGTCAATCAGCAACGTCGGGAACTTCTTAGGCATGTCATAGGTAAGCGTTAGCTGGCGACCGGTGGCCGTTTCTTTGAGTTGGCCAATTTCCTGCTCGACTACTTCGGCCAGATTGACCGGCGCAGCATCAATCACAAACTTACCGGTTTTAAGGCGTGACACATTTAATAAGTCGGCAATCAGGTACACCATACGCTGTGAGCTGGTGAATGACTGCTCCAGTAGCTTCTTCTGGACGGCGTTAATTTTGCCGGCGTCGCCCTCCAGCACCATGCTGGTGTAGCCCTTAATGGCCGTAAGCGGTGTGCGCAGTTGGTGGCTGGCCATACTCACAAAGTCGTCCTTGGCTTCGTCGAGAGCCTTCAGCTTCTCGTTTGACACCTTAAGCTGCCGCAGCACCTGCTGGTTTTCTTCAAACAGTAATTTGTTATCCAGCGCTACGCCAATGCTTTCGCTGAGGTGGTCCATGAGCGTCGTATCACTAGGAGACAGCTCAGTTACCGGTTCACTAAAGCCGACCACCAGTAGGCCAACCAGGCGGCGGCGGGCCATGAGTTTAATAATATATAGCGATTTAAGCGCTAGTTGCTTCCTGAGTTTTTCGACTTCCCCTTCTGGGGATTGCAGAAAAACCGCCAGCTCTTTGGCACCCATAGACTCCAGCGAGACCATTTTGCTTTGCTCGGGCAAATCGAACCAGGCCCCGTTGGCCTTCAGATGATAGGGCCGCTCCAGACTAGGTTGGGTTTTGCTGCCCAACCAAGCACTACCGCTCCAGGCTTTTAGGACCAATTCTTCTCGGGAGCGGGTTAGCAAGCCAACAAAAGCGTAGTCTGTCGCCTGGGTGATAGCTTGGGTAATGTGCGCGCAGACCATCTTCAGAGAGGTGTGCGATTCTAACACCAGAGCATCGATGGTTCGCAGCAAGGAGAGCGTTTTATTGGTCTCGGCCAGCTCCTTGTTACGCCGGTACATCTCTTCGGTAACATGCTCAATGTCGCGCTCCAGCTGCTTGCGCTTCTGAAACGGCAAAGCCGTTCGCTTAGCCGACTCTGTTGTATCCGGTTGTGGCTCCACCCTGCAACCGTCCCTATGCTAGCGTTTTCGGTAGGCCATCGGCAGGCAATTTAGCCATTAATGATGAAGCTGCCTGCTTGGATACTTCGACCGAAATCTGCCCAAATAACTCTTTGTACTTCTCGACAAGGGCCTCGATGGTTTGGGCCTTGTTGCCACTGATTTTTACCTCGTGCTTAGTCCAATCAATATCCATGCCCTCAACCCGCTTGGCTTGCTCAATGGCCACTGGCCCAATAATCACCTCTTGCCCAGAGATAATCTTGACGGCTATTTGTCCGTAAATATCCATGTCTAAGCCTTAGCCCCTAACTGGCGAGCGACGCTGCCAATACGCAATAAGGCAAGCGCCATCACGAAGTACGCTATCTGATACAGTAAATCGCTGACGTC
The DNA here is from genome assembly GCA_028286405.1 of Candidatus Saccharimonadota bacterium. Taxonomy (GTDB): domain Bacteria; phylum Patescibacteriota; class Saccharimonadia; order Saccharimonadales; family UBA4665; genus JAGQNO01. The sequence continues at coordinate 1,488 of JAQBRP010000006.1, read as the reverse complement.
GCCAGCGTACCACTGACCTTCGTTGAGTCTATACAAGAAGAGGAAATCAGCAGAGAACTGAATAAGCAGCGCTGTAAGTAGTAGTAAAATTTTGCTCTTCATTTTTCCACCCAGTAGCTTGAACGACAAGATGTACACAAGCAGCGCCAGGCCGACGTAGACCGCTTGCCCCAAAGGATAGCCGAAATCTAAGAAAGTGGTCAGCGTATCACCGGTGGACTCATAGTTTTTTAGGAATAATGTATATGACGTCAGCAGCAGCGCCAGCGGCAAGACTATGGCTACTGCCTGCTGAGCTTTGGAGGCATTTTTAAATCGGGCACCCAGTGCCTTAGCTAGCAGCAAAACGCCCAATGCGTAGAAGATAATACTACCAAAGTAACCAATATCTCCAATTGAAGGGTATGGCGCTTCTATGCCTTGTACCAGAGCGTAATAACTATAAGTAACCTGGCCAAATACCTGAGCCAACAGGCCGAGGCTAAAAAAGCCCAGGGCGCGTCCAAAGACACTCTTAAATCCGCCCCAGTGCTTGGAAGCATAAAGCCCACATACTGCGCCTACCAGAGCGGTTATGGCGTAAGTGTCGCTGTAGTAGTCGAGTGACTTATGCCCAGAGCTCACCATGAAGAAGTTCACCAGCCACCAACCGCCGTACACAATCGCCAACAAGAAGACGATGTAATAGGCTGTTTTTTCTTTCATGTTGGTCCTCATGACTTTGCCTACGATTATGGAGGAAATACCCCTAAAGTCAACTCGGTAACGCTTAGATTACAGATAGCCCCATTTTTTCAATAATTCGGCATCGCGCTCGATAAAACTCAGGCCAATGTCATTGCGATAAAAGGTTTTGGGGATATCAATTTTCTTAGCTAAAGCATATACCTTTTCCCTGGCCGCCTCGACGGTTGCTTCCACAGCGGTGACGTACATAATAAAGCCTCGACTATCCGATACGTAGTACTGGTCGCCCTGGTCGGTCGGGTAGCGACTGACCTCTTCAAAATGAAGGTGCTGGAATTCTTCGGCACTGACGTGGTCAAAGTAAATCTGCAAGCCTTTCGAAGATACGCCGCGGATCTTCGTGGCATAGGGCATGGGGCCCGAGGCAATCATCAGCACAATGCCATAACCCTTTTTCCAGCGTAATTGGTAATCCTTACCGTCGGCGATGGCTTTCAAAAAATCGGCCCATGGTGATTCATGTAGTTCACTCTGCAGATGCACGGCGGGTGAGCCGAAGCGGGGTGTCGGCTCCAACGGGAAGGCACCGTTTTCATTCACGATGCAGTTAACATCCATATCGCCTCTGAAGTTTATACTCTGTAAGTAGGGCTTCAGCTTGCTTAGGGTTTCTTGAAATAGCTTATTGTTTTCATTGTCGTCATACCAGGCGAGCGTACCCATTTCACCGGTGTTTGGTCCCAAATCACCCGGAAAGAATTTTTTATATTCGACATTCATTTCTATAGGGCCGACCCAATC
>JAQBRP010000020.1 GCA_028286405.1 Candidatus Saccharimonadota bacterium | reverse complement strand
GCGTTAAACTGGTACGGCCCGTCGGTTGCCAGCTGGTTGCGCGTCTTAACGCCACTATGCCAGCGTGGTACCACCGACTCGAAGGTAATACCCAGAGAAGCGTTCAGTACACCACACATGCCAACGTCGGTTTGGTGCGCTGTGCCACCCGGAAGCACACGGGCATCGGCCGTCGGCACATGCCAGTGATCGCCAACCACAACCGACACCCGGCCGTCCAAATAGTGACCAATGATTACTTTTTCGCTGCTGAAGTCACCATGAAAGTTCACCACGGTGGCAACATGCGACTCAGCTTCTGCCAGAATACGATCAATGGTTTGCAGAGGATTATCGAGTGGTTTGGCGGCATCGCGCCCAACAATCTGACCGAGTAAGCTGATAACCAAAACTTTACCCTTGGGCGTGTCGGCGTACTTGTAACCGAGACCGGGCGTGCCGTCTGGATAGTTGGCTGGACGAATAATCGGCTGCGCCGGATCACTCATAGCTGGCACAATTTCGTCGCGCCACAAGCTCCAGTTACCGCCAGTGCAAAAGTCGACACCAGCCTTACGTAGGCGGGCAAAGTCGGCTACCGAAATGCCCCTCCCCTCGGTGGTGTTTTCGGCTTGGGCCACCACAAAATCTACCTGGTGGTCGCGGCGAATCTGGGGCAACTGCCGTTCAATGAGACGAATGCCTGGTTCGCCCATGACATCACCAATGTATAAAATGTTCATTATAACCAGTATACCTGGATACTAGCCGAGCAGCTTATCATGTCGCACAAAGCTAAGGGCATTAATTGGCAGTTCGCTGCCGTTTCTGAAAATGTGTTTCATATGTTCTAGAAACTTTTTGGCGGCGATAACTTTTTGGTCTGTATCACTAATTGGCGGATCGAGCTCATAAGCCGTACCCATATGAACGGTAATACTTGTTTGTCCTAAGTGGCGCTCTTCACTATTATTCCCTTGGAGTAGCTTTGGGACGTCATCTTTGCTGCATTGCCATACAAGCTGTCCCCCTTTGTTGGGGGACAACTGTACCGTCTGTTGACGCCAGCCCATCTGGCGCCTCACCGTATCAATCACAAAGTCATTGCACAGCAGCGGACGCTCTTCCTGCTTCTTGAAATCTTGAGTTACAAGCATTCTGACATACGAGAACATGCCAGTTGATTCATCGATTTCCCGGAAGTGATCGTATGGCGCAATCAGCGCCCGGATTGTACTTTCGTCTTCAGTATGGAAACCCGATACTTCATAGAAACTCATCGTACGCTCTTGCACGATACGACCCATAAAGCACTCCAGCCCTGCCATAAGCCCATTGTATTCGGCGTTACGCGCAAAACCACTCTGATCACTTTCAGACAGTACGAGGTCATGCTCCCGCAATCCCAACTGTTGTCTGAGCTGATCAACTTCGATTGCCATTATTTTTACTTTATACCGCTTGGGCTATTTTGCAAATTCAATGGCGCGGGTTTCGCGAATGACGTTCACCTTGATGGTACCGGGGTACTGCATGGATGACTCAATTTTGGTGGCGATGTCGCGGGCCAGTTTAATGGCGCTGAGGTCGTCGATTTGGTTGGGCCTTACGAACACCCGAACTTCGCGACCAGCGCTAATAGCGTAGGATTTTTCGATACCAGGGAAGCCATTGGCGACGTTTTCGAGGTCACGCATACGTTCGCCAAAATTCTCGGCGCTGATGTTGCGGGCACCGGGACGGCTGGCGCTAATGGCGTCAACCACGCGGACAATCAAAGCTTCGACAGTTGTGGCCTCGACGTCGTCGTGGTGCTGTTCGGCAGCCAGGGCAACTTCTTCGGGAGCGCCATACTTGCGCAGCATTTCACCGCTAATGTGGTGGTGCTTGCCTTCCATTTTATGGGTCAAAGCCTTGCCGAGGTCGTGAACCAAAGCGGCATACTTGGCGGTCTTGACGTTGGCGCCGAGTTCTTCAGCGATCATGCCGGCAATGTGGGCCATTTCGGTCGAGTGCTTCAGAACGTTTTGACCAAAGCTGGTACGGAAGCGCAGCTCACCAAGCAGGTGCAGGACTTCCTTTGGAATGCCCAGTACACCGACTTCGCGGGCGGCGTCTTCACCAGCCTTAATAACATCTTTTTCAACGACCTTCTGGGCTTTGTCGACAATTTCTTCAATGCGGCCTGGGTGAATGCGACCGTCTTTCATCAGCATTTCTACTGCCTGACGGGCAACTTCACGGCGGATTGGATCGAAGCTGCTGAGCACAATGTAACCAGGGGTGTCGTCGACCATGATGTCGACGCCGGTGGCACGCTGTAAGGCCTGGATGTTACGGCCTTCCTTGCCGATAATGCGGCCTTTCATGTCTTCGTCGGCCAGCTTAACTGACGATACGGTGCGCTCAGCAGTCACTTCGCTACTCATGCGTTCCATGGCGGTCGTCAAAATAAGTGCCGCTTGCTCTTCGGCATTTTCGCGGGCTTCGTTTTGCAATTTATTAACCAGCCCGAGCAAGTCGTTTTTAATGTCACGCTCGGTCATTTGCATCAGCTTTTCGGCGGCGTCGGCTTTGCTGAGCTTGGCAATTTTTTCGAGCTTGTCTTGTTGCTTGGTGCGAATGTCGCGGATTTCGTTCTTGAGCTTTTCGACTTCATCTTCGCCTTGGCGGAGGTTTTCGGCACGCTTATCGATTTCGTCGAGTTTGCGGTCCAATGATTCTTCGCGCTGGATTAAGCGCTTTTCAATATCTTTGAATTCGTTACGACGAGTTTGTTCGTCGTGGCGAGCTTCTTCGGCTACCTTGTGGGCGTCCTCGCGGGCTTTGCTAATAAGCTTTTCGGCTTCGCGTTCGGCTTTTTCTTTGTCTTTTTTAATGGTTGCCTCGGTTGCGCCTTGGCGTTTTTGGTAGAGCAGCGTGCTGCCACCAAATCCCGCACCTAACCCAACCACAGCGAGCACTATGGATAGAATAACCATGGTATTCCTTTCTATTCCTGCAGAGTCCAGGTATGGACAATCGCTATCACTTCACTAGCCCACTACCTGAAAATCTGAAATTTATAAATATCTTACCAGTTCTGACATCAGGACGTAGTCGTCTCTCAACTACAAGTTCCTGTTTAAACTATACGCTGCACGAGAGTGCGTGGTCAATGTTTTGGTGTCGTAATATTTGGCAGTGCGCCATATTCAGGCATAGCAACTTTTTCATCTTGATCGCCCAGCAGACGATCGATACCGCTGGCTAGCCAGTCATCTTCCATGGTCGAAACCACTGGAATGGTTAGGCTATAGGCCAATGCATTAGCGACGGTTAGGCCAATTCGCAGGCCAGTAAAACTACCGGGGCCTTTAAAAACCACGATGCCGTTTAGCTCATGCAGCCGTATACCGCCGCTCATTAGTACGTCAATAATTTTCTTATTAATGGTTTCGGCCAGCTCGCGATGCGCTTGCCATTTTTCGTAGACCAGCTGCTTGTGGTCGTCGGATAAGCCAATCTCGGCTTCTTGCTTGTCGGTACGAATTGTCAGTATAAACATTAGGTAAGTCCTTCTGTCAGGTATTGTAACCCGGGGCCACCCGTTAGGTTATAGCGCCGACTGGCTTCGCCAGTGGCGGTGATGTGCATGGTAAGCCGTTCTTGGGGTAGTACATCGTGGACAATATCGGCCCATTCAATAACTGTTACCGCTTGCGGGTCGGTGAGGACTTCGGCTAGTTCTTCACGCATAATGCCCGGTTTGGCCAAGCGGTAAAAATCAAAGTGATTAATAGTTAACTTTGTACCCTTATAGACGTTACTCAGCGTAAACGTCGGACTACTAACCAAGTCGCTGCTGCCGATGCCTTTAGCCAGGCCACGAACAAATGTCGTTTTACCGCCACCCAAATCACTGACCAGCTCAATCACTTCGCCGCCCTTTAAGCGCTGGCCAAGTCGCTCGGCGAGCGCCAAGCTTTGTTCTAAGCTGGAACAATCGATTTGCAATGTCACGTCGGTACTCATACGCTCCGTATAGTAGCGCGCCACTGGCAATCAGGGCAAGCACCCAGGCGTGCACTGGCGTACCGGCCTCCTCTTCTTCAAAGTTACCAGCTGTCGCACTAGCTGTTAGTTTAGTGGTTTTTGCACCTTTAATAGCCGCTGCCTTGCTCTTGCTCGTCTTCTTGGATTGACTGGCTGTTTTAGAAACTGGAGGCTGCTTAATGACGTTGGCAACTCCTGGTGTTGGCTGGGTGGTCCAGTACCACTTACCTTTGGCAAGCCCCCAGGCGATGCCATCTTTGGCTTTGGCGTAGGCATCGGTGCTGCTAATGACATTGTCGAACGGGTCGAGCAACGCCACTTGGCTAGCGGTATTGCTCAGGCTGAGCTTGGTTTCTTCGCTATAAAAAGCTTGGAAGCTGCTCGGTGCTAGCATTGTTCCGTTCGGGAAGGTGTAGCTATGCGTGGTGGTCATACCGCTGAGTAGACTAAAGCCCGTCAGGTCAAACGGTTTGGCGTTTGGGTTATATAGTTCAATAAACTCGTCGGTGCCATCATTACCTGTCCCTATAGGGTTGGGTAGCAGTTCGCTGAGTTGCGGGGCGTTCAGACCAATGTCGGCCGCTGGCAGTTGGGCGACAATTTCGTCGTCATCACCGCCTGCATTGACAGTCCCCAGAATGGTAGCCGGCGGCGAAGTCGCAGCCAAGGTGAGGGGAGTTACAGCAGATGACGACCCCGAGCCGCCGGCCACCAACACATTCAACTGGCAGAGATTGTTCAGGTCGAGGTCAGCTTGCTGCCAGGCATAGCTGCCACCATTCAGGTAACGATAATACACCGCCTTCGGATCTTTGGTATTGGAAGGCAGGTTTTGAATAATTCCGGTGGTGCCACTACTCCAACTCACCACGTCACCGGGCGTCTGCATAATCGCACCGCTAGGGCTGAGGCTGGTTTGGGCAAGCTGTAAAAAGCCGCCGCTATCGCCAAAACTAAGCGATAATTTACCGGCCACACTGGCACCACAGGTTTGCATAGGATCAGCACTAAGTAATAAGGCCTGTCCAGCGAGTAGGCTGGCCGTTGGTAGTTGCTGCGTTGAACTTGAAACCCCTGCGGCCAATGGATTGACGTTATTATAGGCAGTCAGCCAATAGCTGCTCAGGTTAGTAATGTCGTTGGGGGTGCTGTTTTGTAGCAGTATAAATTCGTCACCGGTCATTTTGATTTCTAATATGCTTAAGCCGGCTGGGGCCGACATGGGCGGTACTGCCGCCAGCGCCATACCCGGTATAGCCACTGCGGCCAGAAGTGCTGCAATGGTCAATATGGTTCGCAGATAGTGCGTAATGGTTTTCATACTGCCGGGGATTGTAGTGATCGGCATAAGTTGTTGCAAGCGAGAGCTTTATGTTTTTTAATATTTATTTAATAATCGAGCAGTTTGGCAGCGAGATCGATCTAGATTAGCTATACTGTATGTATGTTGCAATTAAGTGCCACCCTGCTCCATAAATCCGTTTTTAGTCTGCGAACCGGACAGCCGGTAGCCACCGTCAGCGGGGCAATTTTTAACCCTAACAACCTCAAGATTGAGGGCTTTTACTGCCAGGATTCGTTCAGTAAAAAGCAGCTGGTGCTGCTCTACCAAGACATTCGCGAAGTGCTTAAAGAGGGCTTTGTAGTCAATGACCACGACGTGCTGGCTGAAGCAACTGAGCTTGTCAGACTTAAGGATGTCCTAGCGCTGCGCTTTGAGCTGCTTGGCAAACAAGTTGAAACCATTAGTAAACAAAAGGTCGGTAAAGTAACCGACTTCGCCGTAGAAACCGAAACCATGTTCGTGCAAAAAATATATGTCTCGCAGTCGCTACTGAAAAACTTTACTGGCGGCAGTTTGAGTGTTGACCGCAGCCAAATAAACGAAATCACCGATAAGCGCATTATCATTAACGAATTACTGGGTGAGTCACGGGCAACGGTACCAGCCGCCGCCTAGTCGTCTTCGTTTTTGGCGAGTGCCGACTTTATATCGCCGTAACCGAAGCCCTGGCGAGCTAGGTACTGCATGAGCTTGTTATCGTCTTGATATTTTGATTGCCGACGCTTTTTAATAATCACCTGCTCTAGACTGTCAGCCTCACTCAGTTCGTTTTGCTCAAGCGCTGACTGAATGTGCTCCTCGGCAATACGCTTCTGTTTGAGCTCCAAAATAAGTTTGCGGCGTGAGGTAGGCCGCAGCAATTGGCGATTGTGCACAAAACTAGCGGCAAACTTACCGTCGTTTAGTAGGTCAAGGTCAGTCAGCTTCTGGATGATCGACTCGGTGAGACTTTCGGGTGCATCTTTACGCTGCAAATAAGTACTTAATTCCCAAGCGGAACGTGGCCGCATGGCCACATAGCGCAACGCTAGGTTGTATACCTTGTCATCAGCAGACAGCCGTTTATAGTCATCGACTTCGGCGAACGTCAGTTCCCGACCACTAGCCAAGCCACTCTCCAGCAGAGCGGACTCGCTCAACGAAAAAGAATACTGCTCATCAACAAATACTGAGTAGCGGTTGGAACGCTTGACCTGCTGTTTGATGCTAGTTATTTTCATAGGCTGTTTGATGGACGCAGCCGTAGCTACGGACTACTCTTTGGCGGTTTTGTCGGCTTCGTCAGCCATAACCTTGTCGGAGATTTCCTTGGTAACAGAGGGGTTTTCTTGGAGGTAGGCCTTGGAGGCTTCACGGCCCTGGCCGATTTTAGCGTCGTTGTAGGCATACCAAGCACCGGACTTCTCGACAATGCCACGGGCGGCAGCCAGGTCGAGTACGTCACCAGTGCGTGAAATACCTTCGTTATACATAATGTCGAATTCGGCTTCACGGAATGGCGGGGCAATCTTGTTTTTAACGACCTTCACCCGGGTACGGTTACCAATGACGCTTTCGCCGGCCTTAATTTGGCCAATGCGACGGATGTCCATACGTACTGAGGCGTAGAACTTCAGGGCATTACCGCCAGTGGTGGTTTCGGGGTTACCGAACATAACACCAATTTTCATACGGATTTGGTTAATGAAAATAACTGTTACTTTAGAGCGGTTAATCACACCGGTTAGCTTACGTAGTGCTTGGCTCATTAAACGAGCTTGCAGACCAGGCAGGCTATCGCCCATATCACCTTCAATTTCGGCACGCGGCACGAGCGCGGCGACGGAGTCGACCACAATTAAGTCCACGGCGTTGGAACGCACGAGCGTTTCGGTAATTTCCAACGCTTGTTCACCATTGTCTGGCTGGCTCAGTAGTAGGTTCTCGATGTCGACACCAATGCGCTTGGCGTAAGAGGGGTCAAGAGCGTGCTCGGCGTCAATAAAGGCCGCCGTGCCACCGTTGCGCTGCACTTCGGCAATGGCGTGCAGGGTAAGCGTGGTTTTACCAGATGATTCGGGACCATAGACTTCAACAATACGGCCACGAGGAATACCACCACCAAGGGCAATATCGAGCGACAGGGCACCAGTTGAAACCGTTTCGACATTGGCGTGGGTTGATTCGCCCAAACGCATAATTGAGCCCTTGCCATACTGCTTTTCGATGGCGTCCATAGCCAGGCCAAGGGCCTTAGCTTTGCCAGTACTTGAGCCGCTTGCGGCATCTGCTTTTGCAGCTGCGTCTAATTCGTCTTTAGGCGTCTTTGTAGCTTTTGCCATAATAAAATTACCTCCGTTGTTACCCTACAAGTAGATCAGTCTTTGCTCTACATAGTATAGCACTATACGCCCCTGTTTTTACATAGAAAGTGATAGTGTTTACAGAAAGTCCAATAGTTAATAAAAACTTAATATTTACCGCCTCTTGTACTGCTTACGCTTGATGGCCTAATCTGCTAAAATGAAACCAGAAGAGGATGGGCACCTACACGCACCAACATAAACATGCATATCTCTGATTCACACGTTGAGACGCTTCTGAGCAAAAGTGGACTGGCAACCAGCGAGCAGCTGGTGGCTTTGCGTGACCAAGAAACGGCCAAAAATAAATCACTACAAGATATCGTCGTCGAAAATGGCATAACCAGTGAAAAAGACCTCACTAAGCTATACGCCGCCGAAATTGACGTGCCCTTTATTGAGCTTAACCCCAAAGAAATTACCCATGACAGCCTCGACCTGCTGTCGGAGCGAATCGCCCGCCAATATAATGCCATCGTCTTTGCCGAAGAAGATGGGGCCAAGCTGGTTGCCATGGCCGATCCCGATGATGTTCAGGCGCTCAACTTTTTGCAAAAGCAGCTGGGCAGCAACATACGAGTTCACATTGCTACCGAAAACCAAATTCAGGCGGCGCTCGATGTTTACCGTGGCGGTAACATTGCTGGCGAACTGACCGACGCGATTTCTAAAGACGAAGCCGCCCAGGGTTTTGCCGACGAAGCAATTAACGAAGCCGACCTGGCCGAAGACTCGCCCATTGCCAAGACGGTGAATCTGCTGGTTGAGTACGGTATTAAAGCCGGGGCCAGCGACATACATATCGAACCACGCGAGGGCTTTGTGGTCGTCCGCTACCGCGTCGACGGCCTGCTACGGGAAGCCAACAAACTACCGCGCAAAGTATTAGGTGCCTTAGTTAGTCGTATTAAGATTTTGGCCGACCTTAAAATTGATGAGCACCGCGCGCCACAAGATGGTCGCTTTAAAATATCGGTTGGTCAGCTGACCTATGCCCTGCGTGTTTCCACCTTGCCCATTGTTGACGGCGAAAAAGTCGTTATGCGTATTTTGAACGAATCCAGCAAACCAGCCACCTTGCCAGAGCTGGGTTTTTGGGGACAGGCCCTGGCCACCCTGCAGCAAGCCATCGTGCAACCGCACGGTATGGTGCTAGTCACCGGGCCGACCGGCTCTGGTAAGTCGACCACCTTGTTCAGCGTGCTTAGCTTGCTCAATACACCGAATGTCAACATATCGACTGTCGAAGATCCAGTGGAATATCGCATTCAAGGCGTCAACCAAACCCAGGTAAACCCCCTAGCCGGCATGACCTTCGAGAGTGGTCTGCGGGCCCTGCTGCGCCAAGATCCCAACGTCATTATGGTTGGAGAAATGCGGGACAAACAAACTGCTGACCTCGGCGTGCAAGCCGCGCTGACCGGTCACTTAGTATTCACTACCCTGCACACCAACAATGCTGCCACCTGCTTGCCGCGTTTGCTGGACATGGGCGTCGAACCATTCCTCATTGCCAGCACCGTGCGGGCTGTGGTCGGCCAACGCTTAGTCCGTCGCCTGTGTGTTGATTGCCGTGAGACTTTCCCTCCCGATGTCCTGATGCTTGGTGAAGTCGAAAAGACTTTTCAAGTCACCAAGCACGGCGGCATTCCTGAACTACACAAGCTGGAAGAGCAGGCCCTGGCAGACGGCATCGGCAAGACCGACAGTAAAGCCAAGCTGGACACCAGCACTTTGAGCACCACCAGTTCAGCGATAACCACGCTGTACAAGGCGCATAACGACGGCTGTGCCAGCTGTAACCACACTGGCTACAAAGGTCGGATAGGTATTTACGAAGTACTCGACAATTCCCCAGGATTACAGGGCCTGATTGTGAGCAACGCCACCAGCGAGCAGTTAAACCAAACCGCCGTTAATGACGGCATGGTCACCATGCAACTCGATGGTCTTATAAAAGCCCTCCGCGGGCAAACCAGTATTGAGGAAATTTTACGGGTCACGGCTCAGGACTAAACTATGCAGTTAGCTTATAAAGCAGTTACAAACGATGGCCGAATTGTTACCGGCAGCGCCCAAGCCGCTAGCCGCGATGAGTTGATTGCCTCGCTGCGCAAGCAGCATTTGCGACCGCTAGCGGTTGCCGTCAGCAAGGGTCGTAGCACTCGGCACAGTTTTTTCGGCAATAGTAAACGGGTTAAGTTGCAGGATCTAGTCATTTTTACCCGACAACTCTCCACCATGATCAGTGCAGGCGTGCCCATTGTAAGGTCTTTGACCGCGCTGCAAAACGACAGCGAAAGCCCATACTTACGCGAGGCCCTGCGCAACATTACCAAGGATGTGCAAGCCGGGCATCCGCTGGCCGACGCCTTTGCCAAATACCCCCGGATCTTCAGTGAAGTGTATGTGAACATGGTGCGAGCTGGTGAGGCTGGCGGTATTTTAGACGATATTTTAAAGCGCCTAGCCCTGCAGGTTGAACTCGATGCCTCAATCCGTAAAAAAATAAAAAGTGCCATGATGTACCCGATTGTTATTTTGACAGTCACGGTATTAGCGTTCTTTGGCATCATGCTTTTCATCGTGCCAAAGCTGGCAGCAATTCTGATCAGTCTGGGTGGACCCAACGCCAAGCTGCCGGTCTACACGCAGGTCTTACTTGATGCCAGCAGTTTTTGCGTGAGTTCCAGTATTATTCGACATATCCCCGGTCTGGCCGCCATTCCGTTACTCAACAAAGCGCCCAATCTTATATTCTTGGCCCTGATCGCCAGCGTCATTGGTTACTACGTCTACCGCTACGTACAAACGCCCAAGGGCAAATACAAGTTCCATGCCCTGCTACTGCGGACGCCTATTATTAAGACTGTCATTCTTAAAATTGCCATTGCTCGCTTTTCGCGCACCTTCGCCTCACTCATGGGTAGCGGCGTCAGCGTCCTGGAAGCGCTGGCGGTAACCGGTGGCGCTATCGGTAACAAAGTTATTGAAGCCGAGCTGGCCGACGCCGCCGAACAGGTCAAAGCCGGCAAGCCGCTCAGTGAGCCAATTGGCCAAAGCCCCCACTTTCCACCGATTGTGGCACAGATGCTGCTAGTCGGTGAGGAAACTGGTCAAATCGATACCGTACTGGTTAAAATTGCCGACTTTTACGAAGAAGAGGTAGCAGTTTTGATTGACGGGTTAGCAGCTGTTATTGAGCCATTAATGATTATTGTGCTGGGTTCGGCAGTCGGCTTGATTGCCGCTTCGGTTATGGGACCAATCGCCAACTTGTCCAAAGCTGTCGGCCCAACCAACTAAGTTGTCCACAATGCTGTTGACGACGGACCGCTTATGGTTATAATCAGTAACAGATAGTTTGTCCTTTTGTATGAACGGCCAAACAATCATTAACAATAATAGTAATTAATTAAGGAGGGTGGGCCCTTATGTTCTCACTTAAAAATAAACGCGACCAACGTGGTTTTACAATCGTTGAACTGTTGATCGTCATTGTAGTCATTGGTATTTTGGCGGCTTTGGTTGTCACAACCTACGGTGGTATTCAAGCCAAGGGTCGTGATTCGCAACGCCAAGCTGATCTAGCGGCTTTGCAAACTCAAGTCGAAGCATTCTTCGCCAACAACAACTACTACCCAGCTGTAGCTGACATTAACAGCTCAAGCTGGCGTACCACTAACATGAAGAGCCTTGATGCCGGTGCCATGACCGATCCATCAAGCAGCACAGCAACGCTTGATAACGATGCTGCATCTTCTACCAACCAGAAGGTTTACGGCTACGAAGCCAAAACTTCGGGCGGTACCGAGTGTGCAGCTGGCGCAACCGACTGTAGTACTTACACCCTGACGGCTTACCTGGAAAGCAGCAAGACTGTTTACAGCAAGACCGCTCTCGACTGAGCAGCCAGCCTTAGTAAACATAAAAGCTCCGGTAACTCCGGAGCTTTTGTACTATAATAAGCATAATAACTATGGAAAAAGACGGTGGGTTCACGCTGGTTGAGATTTTAGTAACGATTCTGTTGCTGGGCATCGCTACGGCTTCACTGAGCAGCGTCTTTATTAGCATCCGTAACATTCAGTTGCAATCGTCGTATTACGACACCGCCAATCGAGCGGCCGCCCGCGAAATCGAGTCGCTGCGCAACGACAGCTATGCCACCCTCACGGCTGGCCAAACAATCAATTTCACGGCGGATCTGCCAACCACCTTACCAAACCGCAATGGCACCGTCGTGGTCAGTGCACCGACTGACGGTATTCGCCGGGTTGACGCTACCGTGACTTACAAAGCCCAAGGCAAAACCCGCACCCTAACCCTTAGCTCGCTGATTGGCGAAATAGGTATTACCCAATGAAATCCCGCGGCCAGGCCGGTTTTACCATGGTCGAAGTACTGGTTGCCGTTTCGGTCACCACGTTGGTACTTATTGTTATAACTAACTTCATGATGCGCAGCATTCAAACCAGCACTCTCGAGACCGCCCGAGCGACTATCCTCCGCGAAGTACAGCAAACCCTCGACATTGTAGCCACCGATGTTCGCCTCAGCGCCAATGCCGACCTCAACAACCGCAACACCGACGACAACAGTCCCGGCGGTAGCGGCAATCAGTTCGGCTGGACATCTAACGCCTCAACGCTGGTTCTGGCAACCGCTGCTACTACTAGCGGGCACGTCATCATATTTTCTGACCCGGCAAATTACGTCACCACCAAGAACAACATCGTCTACTTTGTGTCGGGCGGCACGCTGTACAAGCGCATTCTAGCGGCCAGCGTGGCCGGGAACGGTGCCCAGACCACCTGCCCAGCCTCTAAGGTAACTTCCGCTTGCCCAGGCGACAAGGAATTACTGCACAATGTCAGCGCCTTCCAGGTTAGCTACCTGGACGGTAGCAATCACGCCGTAGCCCCTACGAGTGCCCGCTCGGTTGAAATCAGCCTAACATCGGCCCGCACGCAGTATAAGCAAACTCAAAGCGCCAGCTACACCACCAGGATGGTATTCCGTAATGATTAAGCAAAAAGAACAGGGCTTGGTACTCGTGCTGGTGCTGGTAATGGTCAGCGCTCTGATGCTGATTGGGCTGGCATTGATTAGCCAAACCACCAGCCAGTACCTGGTGACCAGCAACACCGCCACCAATAGCAACGCCATGTACACCGCCGAGGCCGGTATTGAGCAGTCCATCCAGCAGCTCAACACTAGTAGTAGCTTTACCGGCTATGCGTCCAGCCAGACCTTCTTCAACACTACCGCCCAGGGATTTGGCACCTACACTACTGCCGTCACCGCCGCTTCCGGTAATAGTAATGCCAAGGTCATTACCTCGACCGGTAAAATCTACAGGTACAGTAACCACACTTCGCTGGTCAGCTCGCGCACCGTACAGGTCACCGTCGTTGGTACCACCTCGCAGGGCTATTCAGTTATGACGGGGCCGGGTGGCCTCATACTGAGCGGCAGTGCTAACATCACCAACTCATCGGTATTCGTTGGCGGAACGATTAGCCTCACCGGCACGGCCAAAATTGGTACGGCTGCTAAGCCGCTACAAGTCGACGTGGCCAACAAGGCTTGCCCCGCCGGTGCCAGCCCAGGAGCCAGCTACCCAGCTCTCTGCACCAGCACCGAGCCCATCAGCCTGGACCGGAGTACCAACATTTACGGCAGCGTCTGTGCTACTGGCCAAACCAGTAAGGGTCCAAACAATAACATCCAGACCGGCAGCGGTGGCCAGGGGTTGATTGTTGGCTGCGCCGCTCCCGATGTTCCCACACCCACCTACAGCCGCGCCTCCCACATTGCTTCCATGACCACCACCGGTTCGGGTAGCGATAACACCTATGTTTGTAACTCTTGGCCATTCGACCGTACCTGGCCAGCCAATCTCAAGCTAACCGGCAATGTAACTATTGGTGGAAGCTGCAACCTGACCATTAAAGGTAACGTGTACATCACTGGCACCCTAACGATTGGTGGTGCCGCTCACATTAAAGTCGATAATAGCGCCGGAGCCAGTCGACCAGTTATTGTGGCTGACGGTAAAATCACTGTCGGTGGGTCGGCTGCCATCACGGCTAACTCCGCCGGAACCGGTGCCGAATTTATCAGTTTTGCCAGCAATGCCGCTTGCGGCGCTACCTGCGCCGACATTACCGGCACGGCCCTCAAAACAACTTCGACTTACGAGACCATCAATGTCGGTGGCGCAGTCAGCGTGCCGGGCGTGGTGTTCAATGCTTACTGGGGCAAGGCTACAATTGCCGGTAGCGGCAATGTTGGATCGGCAGTCGGCCAAACCGTTGACCTGAGTGGTGCCGGCACGCTTACCTTTGGCACCGTGCTTTCATCGGGCGTCAGTACTTGGACGATTAGCAGTTATCAGATTAAATACCCCGGACAATAGGGGTGAAAATGATATACTGGTCAAAAGGCTAATGCTTAGATGGGCAACATACACACAACTCCATATTTCTTTCGGCCAAAGCCACTATTCGGACTCGATATTGGCAAAGGGTCGCTTAAAGCCGTCCAGTTAAGCCTGGATGACAGTGCAGTCAAACCCACACTTGTCGGCTACGGTACGGCCGGTTTCGACCCGGCTGCCATTCAAGACGGCGTTGTAGTTAAGCCCGAGCTTATTGCAGAGGCCGCCCAGACCTTGTTTGGCAAAGGCTTGGTGGGCAGCATAACCAGTCGTCGTGCCGCGCTCACCATTCCGTCGTACCGAACCTTTGCCCGTTCCATTCAACTGCCGGCCCTAAAACCGCACGAACTGGCCGACGCCGTCCGCCTGGAAGCCGAGCAATATATACCACTCTCGCTCGACGATTTGTACCTGGACTACACCGTGCTGTCACAGTCCAAAACCGGCACCGAAATTTTAGCCGTGGCCGTACCCCGTACCATTGTTGACTCCTACGTCGACCTGGGTGCCATTATGGGTATCGAAGTCGTGCTTATTGAGTCGACCATGAACGCCATTGGACGACTATTTTCGCGCGATCATCAAAGCGATGTGGCCAGTGTGATCATCGATTTTGGATCGCTGAGTGCCGACATCAGCATTTACGACCGCGGCGTGGTCACGACCGGCACCGTCGATAGTGGTGGTCAGTTATTTAATGAAGCCATCGAAAAGGGACTCAAAGTCAGCAGCGCCGAAGCCAACATCATTAAAACCAAATACGGCTTGGGCCGCAGCCGCAGGCAAGCGGAAATTCAGGCAGCCTTAGACCCAATTTTGCAAAAAATTACTAAAGAAATTAAGCGCCTGGTCCGCTACCATGACGAACACTACGGTTCTGAGCGGCCAATTCAGCAAGTTGTTATGCTGGGTGGCGGCGCTAACGTGCCAGGTTTGAGTGATTACTTCACCAGTAATTTGCGCCTGGCCGTGCGCTCCCTCGACCCTTGGCAAAGCATTGAACTAAACGGCTTACAGCCACCCGGCCTTCACGACCGCCCTATGTTCGCTGGCGTTATTGGGCTAGGTCTCGCCCCGCCAACCGGAGTGTTCAAATGATCAACTTGCTACCGCCAGCCACCAAACAGTCCTATCGCTACGCCCAGCACAATGTCAGCCTACTTAACTGGATTATTGCCGCAATGATCGGCCTGGTTGGTGTTGGCTTGATTGGCTGCTACGGTTGGCTAACGCTGCGCCAATCGACGCTGACTTCCGAACAGCAAATTGCCAGCACCCAACAGGAGCTACAACAAGCCAACCTCGAGCAGACCAACAAGAAGGTCACTGACATTAGTAATAGTATTAAGTTGGCCGAAAAGGTACTCAGCCAAGAAATACTATTTTCTAAGCTACTCAAGCAAATGGCCACCGCCCTGCCCGATGGCGCTAATCTGACAGGCCTAAACATCGCCCAAGTGTCGGGCGGCAGCGCCCTCGATGTAACGGCTGACGCCACCAATTACACGGTGGCCACCCAGGTACAGGTAAACCTGGCCGATCCGACCAATCAGATTTTTGCTAAAGCCGACATCCAAAATATTACTTGTGACGCCGCTGGCGCGACCAACCCGAATTACCCCTGTAAAATTACCCTTCGTGCCCAGTTTGGACAGAACAATCCGTTCTTGTTCATTAATCAGAAGCAGGTTAAGTCATGACCGCCAAACGCTTAAACATACTGCTCCTGGTTACGCTGGCCGCCTTACTCGTCGGACTGGTTGGGGCGACCTATGGCGTCAGCGGCATGCTTAAGACTAAGTCGCAGCAGCTAGCCAGCGACCGAGCGCAAGCCCAACAACTTGCCGACCAGCAGATAGGCCTTATTAAGTCCAAAAGTGACATTGCGCGCTATGCCGACCTCGAAAAAATTACCAAAGCCATCGTCCCGCAAGACAAAGACCAAGCCCAGGCTGTTCGCGAAATTACCAACATTGCCAGCACTAACCACATTTCGCTGACCAGCATCACCTTCCCCAGCTCCACACTGGGTGCCACCGCTTCAGGTACCCCCTCGGCAGCCGGTAGTGCCAAGCCGAACCTTTCACAGCTCACCCCGGTAACGAACATCCCTGGTGTGTACAATTTACAAATTACTATTGGTAACAACGGCAATAACACGGTAACGTTTAGTCAGCTGGACGCCTTTTTACGCGGGCTCGAGAACAATCGCCGCACCGCTGCTGTTAGCAGTTTAAGCATTCAGCCACAAGCCAATTCTGCCAACCGCCTGGTGTTTACGCTTATTATTAGTACGTATATAAAGCCATCATGAAATTAGACATTAAAGAATTACCGACACTACTCCTGGCCAAACTCGAACTACTCAAGCGCTACCGTATTGTGCTGTTTGTAGCCTTCGTACTGGCGCTGTACGGCTATTTGGCGCTACAGACCAGCAAGGCGGTTAATGTTGAGCCGGCACCAGACACAGCCACTGCCAAGACCACACCGCACATCGACCCGACCGTCGTAAAGCAATTACAGCAACTGCAAGATAACAGCGTGAGCGTCAAAGCATTGTTTAACGACGCTCGAACCAACCCCTTCCAGTAAAGCTACTGGGTGTTGGCGTTTACGCCGGAGTTGCTATTGCCCATGTGGCCACCGCTCTGTTCAAATTCCTCGCGGGCCATCAGGATTTTTTGGGCGTAGGCGTTGGGGTTCGGACAGTACAACATCGAGAACTTGCTGCGCTCACCGGCTGTTTCGGCCTTAAGCACGCCAAAGTTAAACATGTGCGCCAAAATGCCGTCTTGGTGCGCCGTAACGTCTTCCAAGTTAGCCAGACTTAATTGACTATTTTGCCGGTCAAACAGACTGCGCTGCGATACCTGGGTTAAGCTATCGTTGGTTAAAATCCAGCGGTTGCCGTTGTACACAATCTGCCCAATAAAGGTAAAGATGGCAGCAAACACAAATGACACTAGAAAAGTAATCAGGGAGATTTGGCGCACCAGCTTGGTGTCATAGTTGCTCAACAAGTCCGGTGCCATGATGGCAATCACGCCAATCAGCACTAGCATAAAGCCAAACGACAAGTACATGAATACCAGCCCAATAGGGTGGCGCTTTACTTCAAAAATAATGACCTCATCTTGGCGCATGGCGCTGAGGGGGTTATGGATAACTGGCTGCTCGGGTGCTTGGTTTGGTTCCATGGGGTTCATTATAGCAGGGCCGACTGTGGCGCATCAGCTGCTGGCGTCCGTCCTAAATGACGATAGGTTTTAGCGGTCACTTTGCGACCCCGCGGCGTGCGCTCCAGCAGGCCAATCTGTAGTAAATACGGCTCAATAAAGTCCTCGATGGTTTGACGTTCTTCGGCCGTTAGTGCAGCGAGTGTTTCGACGCCAACCGGCCCACCACCATAGTTATCAATAATCGCTAGCAGTAGTAAACGATCGGCTGGGTCGAGCCCCAGTTCGTCAATTTCAAGTAGTTGTAATGCCTGGGTGCTAATGCTCGTATCAATAATACCGTCACCGTTGACGTCGGCGTAATCACGAACGCGCTTAAGTAGGCGGTTAGCAATGCGCGGCGTTAAGCGAGCGCGAGTAGCCAGGGCCTGGGCGGCAGGGGCATCAATTTTGACGTCAAGTATGCCGGCGGCCCGCAGTATGATCTGTTGCACTTCGTCTGGGGTGTAAAACTCTAGACGGTGAATATGCCCAAAACGGTCGCGCAGCGGTCCAGCTAAAGCACCGGCGCGCGTGGTGGCACCAATAATCGTAAACTTGGGTAAATCGAGTCGCAAGCTGCGGGCGCTCGGACCTTTGCCCAGCATAATGTCGAGCTTGAAGTCTTCCATGGCGCTGTACAGCACTTCTTCGACGTTGCGGTTCAGGCGGTGAATTTCATCGATGAATAATATGTCGCCGTCCTGTAAGTTGGTCAGTAAACTAGCCAAATCTCCGGCTCGTTCAATGGCCGGGCCAGAAGTAATGCGAATCTGGGCACCCATTTCATGGGCGATAACCGAGGCCATGGTTGTCTTGCCAAGCCCAGGAGGGCCATATAGTAGCACATGATCGATTGGCTCACCGCGCTTTTGAGCAGCTGTAATGGCTAACTTTAGATTTTGCTTTAAGCGCTCTTGGCCAATGTAACTGGCAAAGTCTTGCGGACGAAGCGTAACTTCTAGCTCAACTTCTTGTGGTTCTTCGGGTGGCAGAGCGGCGTCAACAATACGATCAATCATTAGCCTTATTATACCCTGTCGGCATCAAAATTGCTTATGCTGCAAAGTCGTGATTTAAACTACGCTTTTAGGGCGAGCTTGATGCGTTCTTCAGTTGATAACGATGGATCAACATCTTGCAGGGCGCGCTGGGCGTCGGTGTCACTGTAGCCAAGCGCCATAAGCCCCTGCACCGCTTCGTCGGCCGTATTGACGCCACCGCGGGTAACTAGGCCCTCGGCGTCCGCTCCCGCAACTAAACCGACCTTATCGCGCAGTTCAACCACCATTTGCTCAGCGGCCCGCTTGCCAACGCCTTTGGCAGTTTGCAGTAGTTTTACATCGCCAGCGGCAATGGCACCGCGAAGGATGGCCGACGCGCCAATGCCCAAAACCGCCAAAGCAACCTTGGGGCCAACATTTTTAACGCTTAACAGTTGCTCGAATAATTTTTGCGTATCGCGGGCTACGAAACCATACAAGTCGTGAGAGTCTTCGCGAATATGCTCGTGCACATACAGTTTGGCTGGCTGGCCAGTGGCTAGCTTGCTGTAGTCATCGAGGGTGACCAGTAGGCCATAGCCTACGCCAGCCACGTCGAGCACTACTAAGTCTTCAAACTTTTCGCTGACGGTTCCTGCGAGTGTAGCAATCATGGAGCAATTATCTCATAACCATGCTGCAGGTGATAGCTGCTGCTAGAGCGTCGGCGGCATCATCGGGCTTGGGAATTTCTTTGAGCTTTAGAATGACCCGCACCATTTCTTGCATTTGCTTTTTATCGGCCTTACCGTAGCCAGTTACCGCCTGCTTAATTTGCATTGGCGTGTATTCATAAATTGGCAGTCCGGCTTGCTTGCCGCAGAGTAATACCACTCCCCGTGCCTGGGCCACCGTCATAGCAGTAGTCACGTTACGGGCAAAGAACAACTTTTCGACCGACATAACGTCGGGCTTGGTTTGCTTAATAATTTCGCTGAGTTCATCGTAAATCGTTAGTAAACGAACAGCATCATCTTCTTTTACGGGTGTGCGGATCACACCGCCATCGACTAGAACCGGTTGGTTTTTAATGATTTCAATAATGCCAAAGCCGAGGATGCCGGTGCCTGGGTCGATGCCCAGGATTCTCATACCTGTTCACCCACAAATTCCGCCGTACGAGGATAATGACTGGCGAAGGCGTACATACCTTGGACCGATAGTCGCAGTGGATTAAGCTCAATTGCGTCATCGTGTCGGGCTAAGCCCAGTGATTCTGCTAGGAACGTTTCGTTTTCAGGGAGAGCGATCACTGAATCTGGTAGCCCATCAATAACTGAGTCGTATTTGTTGCGACTTTGCATGGATGTATTGTGGCCTGGGTCGTTATGATCAATAGATATCATGAAATCATCGTCAACGCGATCTCTAAAAAAATCTATCAAGCTCTGTCGAAAGCCGGCCATAGCATCGTCGTTTGTCAAAACAGTACGTCGCCAATCATACGATGTAAGCTTTTGTGGATCCCGGTTAAGCGCTACGTATATACCGGCCAGAGCAATTACGGGTATGTAGGGTATATCTTTTTCGGGGCGCTCTAGCTCAGCTACTTCGTCTCGCCAAAACTTAAAGCCTTCTTCGAGATTGGGACGGCCCATGCTAAGCCTCCACCAGTGCTTCGGGAATATCGAAGTTTACATGCGTGTTGGTGACGTCGTCAATGTCGTCGAGGGCGTCCATCAGGCGAAGGATTTTGCCAGCAGTTGCCGCGTCGCTAACCTCAACCGTATTATTCGGTACGTACG
Organism: Candidatus Saccharimonadota bacterium; assembly: GCA_028286405.1. Taxonomy (GTDB): domain Bacteria; phylum Patescibacteriota; class Saccharimonadia; order Saccharimonadales; family UBA4665; genus JAGQNO01. The sequence goes on along the minus strand of JAQBRP010000020.1, from coordinate 15,983 downwards.
TTAACTCTGCTTCCAGTACTTCTAAGCCGCCTTCGCGCAGGGCATCGCGCACCTTGGCCAGGTCGGTGTTAACGGTGTAAATAACCGATTCGCCATCTTCGTCTTGCACATCTTCGGCACCGGCATCTAAGGCGACCAGCAGAATGTCGTCGCCAGAACCTTTGACGCGGATCATGCCCTTGTGGTCAAACTGGAACACCACGCTACCTTTTTCGGCGATATTGCCGCCGTGCTTACTAAAAGCTAAGCGCACTTCGGGGTAGGTACGGTTGGTATTATCAGTGGCGCATTCTACTAAAATAGCGGTGCCACCGGGGCCGTAGCCTTCGTACAAGACCTCGTTTAGCTGGGCGGCTGACTTGTCTTTAATACGGTCAATGGCCCGTTGAATGTTGGCCGACGGCATGTTGGCGGCTTTGGCTTTATCGATGGCTAAGCGCAAGGTGAAGTTTGTTTCGGGATCGGTACCGCTGCGGGCAGCCATGGCAATCATGTTGCCCAGTTTGGTAAATACGGCACCACGAGCCGCATCTTTAGCGCCCTTTTGGCGTTTGATTGTTGACCATTTACTGTGTCCGCTCATCAGCTCATCCTTCCGAGTTTTTTGTAGGGATTAATTGCTTTGTTATCTGTTATTATAGCACTTTTGTGACGGTCTTTAAAGCTCAGCAAGCCGACCATGACAGCGATGGTGCCATATAGTAGTGCCAAGCCCGGTAGCTCCAGCCAAATGCCGTCAATAAAGATGTGCGGCCAGCTGGCTAAAATCTGGGCCGTGTCGAGCATGTACAGCAGCAAATACTTGGCGGGCCAGGTGAACCAACCACACCACGAAAACAAAAATGTACCGGCTAGTCCTGCGAATAAACCAAACAACATGGCGTAGGGAATCATGCTGACGACCAACACGTTGGCCAGCAATCCCACGAACGACATTTGCCCAAAGGTATACAAAATATACGGCACCGACATAATTTCGGCACACAAACTTTCTAGCGCAATGGCTAAAATGATATTGCGCCCAAAAATTGCTGGTAGTCGGTTTTGTAATAGTGGCGAAACCATCAGCACACCAAAGAACGCCAAAAAACTTAAATACCAACTGGCGTCACTCCAAATGTAAATCGGATTTATAAAAGCTGTGATGGCAGCCACCATAGTAATGATAAGCAGTGGCCGAGTTCGGTGGCCGTAATAAGCAGCAGCGATACTTAAAGAACTCACGAAGGCCGCTCGCACAATGCTGGCGCTACCGCCAGTCATCAGCACAAACACGGCCATTAGGCCCAGCGTTAAGCCGGTTGATAATCGCTTAGAGCTTTTGCCCAGCAGCCGTCGACTGGCGTCGAGCATAATCGTCAAGTTGGCACCTGATACGGCAATGATATGCGTTAAGCTAACCTTTTGCAGATTGTCTTTAACACTTTCTGGCAGCGTCGCCCGCTGACCAATCAGCAGCCCCATCGAAAATGATGCTAGCGGTTCTGGCAGCCCGCTCAACATGCCAGCACCAAACATGCGGCGTAAATTAGCAATCGGCGTCGGGTGATGTTTGACTAGTTCTAGTTCGGCAAAACTCATGAAGCCTTGGTACGAACCAATGCCCTCGCGTAGCTTGCCTGCAATAATTAATTCATCGTCTTGATAAATACCGGTTGGTCCGTAGCCACTTACCCATACTTGGCCGGGCATATGCTCACCCGTTTCTGGGTTGGTAATGTCGACGGCCACAAACGTCAGCTGGCCGTTTTTACCGTACACGGCGTCTTCATTGGCCTGGGCCTGCAGCGTGACCTTGTTGTCGATGAGTGGCGCGTAGCCTGTCAGCCGTTCGGCTAGGACCGCGCCGCGCCACGAGCCCAGTGCAAAGCCCAGTACCGCCACTGCTACAAGCCCGGCAAGGCGAAACCGTACTCCTGTTATTACTAGCAGACAAACGGTAACCCAGATGCCGACTGGCTGCAAGGTGTAATCAAAGTAGCCAGCGCATAATCCAACTAACACCCCAAAACACAACCACAGAATAAGCGTGGTGCGCCGAAAACGGTAGCCCCAAATACCCACCTATTCAGTGTAGGTTTTGGCTAGCTGCTAACCATGAACGGCTCGGCTAAAAGTTAATGTTTCGTTAATCTGCGTTATAGTGAAAGCATAGGGTAAATATCGATTACCACTTCTTCGTAGGGGTGCACTTCTTTGATGACAGCAATAATTTCTGCTGCTTGGGATTTTTCGCAGGCTACTTCGATTCTTTCTTCATCAACCGCCTCAAGCTTGCCTGCCACACCAATATGAGGATTGGCGTTATCGCTGGGCTTAAATCGGCCGATTCCCTTCACTGAATAGCTGCAGAATGAATATTCACCAATTTTGCCGGCACCGGCTTCACCGAGAGCCTGGCGCACTTCGTCGGCGTCTTCTTCTGGCACAAAAACAACGAGCTTAACGAGTTCTTTCATATGCGCAGTATAGCAAAGACTACATAGGTAAGGCTTCGTAGACGCAGACCGCACCGTCGGCAGCCGACATCAAAGGACAGCCTTTGGCTAGCTCAGTGGCTTCGTCCATGCTGTCGGCCGAAACAATTGAGTAGCCGGTTGCTGGCCTGTCTTGAACGGGCATAACGCCGCCCTGGTGCACGGCTTGGCCACCATCATTAAAGGGATTGCCGCCGTCGACTAGCTTGTCGCCAAGCTCACCAAACCACTTGCCCCATGCTTCGGCGCTGCCGCCATTAGATGCTGTGCCGGCGTAGTAGATGTATACGTATTTACCCATTATTTTTTCCTCCTTAATTATTGCTACTGATTCGTCCCAGGTTTCACTCTTGCATCCTGGAAATGTAATTCTCGAGTGAGGCCTGGCCGCTGCCCCAGGCTACCTGGTATTGTGTTATCCAGCTTTGGGCCAGACCTAGGGTAGCGCTGTCGAGGGCTACAAAGTTCGTGCGACCCGACTTTTTTCGTATGATAAGTTTTGCATTTTCGAGCGTCCGAATGTGTTTATGAATGGCTGGTAGTGACAGTTCGTGGTTCCGAGCAAGCTGGCCGACCGTGGACGGCTGCAACGATAAATCATGAATAATGCCGCGGCGCTTCTGATTGGCCAAAGCCTCGAGCACAGTATCAAGTTGCGGTGAGTCGTAAGGAATTCGCATAATAGTTAACCTATGAGTTAACTTTATGCTGCAAGTTTGGTCGTGTCAACCAATAAAAAGACTACCTGTGGTAATCTTTTTTTACTGGAGGGGCAGGGTAGAAATAGTTGCAACTAAATTAAATCAGCTAGGTTAACTTCCACACGAAGATCTTGGAGCATCATGCCCTCTTTACTCTTTTTGCCAATGTTAACCCAAAAATTTGTTGGCTTAGTGGCATACATGCGCTGGGGGCTATCCCCGGTATAGTATGAAAGATCGATAGGTTTACTACCCTCTTTGGCTCGCAGCACATTATGAATTTCTAGGGCTTTTTCAAGTTCAGAGCCTGAAAGTTTGTGAGCTTTAGTGCCCTTAATGTAAAGCCCGCCTTTCTCCATCATGTCATACACCACAATAAACACATTTCCCGTACGGACGATGTTCTGCGAGTGCAGGGCATCTGGATGTGAGCCCCAGTAGATATACTCGAGCTTTTCGCCATGGATGAAAAAGAAAGGTGTGTTGTGAGGCGTACCATCGACATTAACTGTCGCCATGGTCGCATGGCGAGCTGTTTCTAAAAGGACTTTCGCCCTTTGAATACGTTCTGCAAGCGCTTGATTCATAACGTAACAGCGTGACTTTCCCAGTCAATACCAAGCGACTCTAGAAAAAGCTGGGTGCACTGAGAGCCGCGCTTAGCTGCTGGAATAAGAATAATGGGGTCATCAGAATATTTACATTCCGAATACTGGGTTACTGAGGTGTCGTCTTGTGGCGCTACCGGTTCGCCATCTACAATTTCTGCCCTGTAGTCAGTCAAGTGTAGCGTGTAGGTTCCGCGGTCGTGGGTGCTTTCACCTATCTTTTCGCCTAACATAATATCAACGCCCAACTTCTGACGACCAACACGAGCTGCACCGTCGTCATGGCTTTCGCCCTCATTAAGAGTAACTGCCGGAAAGCCCCATACTCCTGCTAGGTCATCGCTTGGATTGTCTGGGCGCTTAACTGCTAAAAACTTGTTATCGCTAGAGACTATTACTAACGACACCGCTTCTTTAAATGGCTTCATGCTCTAACTATAGCAAATAAAAAACGCCAGCTTTGCTGACGTTCTTTATTTGGACGGCCCAGTGAGACAGCGCACGTTAATCCAGCCGCCCGCTACGCTGGGGGCTGTGACTAACGACCGAACTCGTTCAGTAGTCCCATTGCACCAACCATGAAAAAAGCCCCAGCTTTGCTGAGGCATTTTTCATGGAGGGCCCAGTGAGACTCGAACTCACGACACCCTGCTTAAACGGCAGGTGCTCTAACCGACTGAGCTATGGGCCCACACCGCAGGAAAGCTAATTTTATGTTCACATAAAATTACTTTCCGAGGATGTGGGCATTATATGCGAAGCATATGGGGCCAAACATCCGTAAACGGTTCAATTAACTCCTTGTATTATCGATGTTTTGAGCAAAAAGTCAATCTGTTAGCCGTGATGCTTACGGTGTTTGCGCTCGCCCGTCTTAGGGCGTTGCAGCCAAAGTACCAACAAACACAGCAATGCGCTAGAGCCAACAATCAAGTCTTGGAGCTTAACTACATCTTGCCACAGTGGCGAAGCTAGAATCGGAATGGCGGTACCGGGGGTCAATAGCGGTACCACCAGCAAGGCAGCTAGTAGGCCCGTTCCGACTGCCGGCAGAGCGTTCAGCAGCAAGCGACCGCCGCCGTGCACAGTACGAATCATGAACACAGCTGTCAGTAGTGGTGGCAGTAGCAATAAACCAAGCTTGACCATCGATTCGCTGACCGAGCCAGCCTGCGGCACATTTGGCTTCGCCAGGGCGACAAACCAACTGGCGTCCTCGGCCACAAACTGTGTCAGAACGCTGCCCAGGCAGAGCGCCATGAATACCAGGGCCGCATTAATACGCAGCAACATCAGTGCCACGACTGGCACAATAACAATTGCAACGAGTGTAATAAGAGCTGTGTCCATCACCCCATAATAGCATGAGCGGAATGGCCCAGTAATTACGTATTAGTTGGGGAGGTTGAAAGTTTCTTTAATCGCTTGAATCATTTGCTGAGCTTTTGGTGTCAGCTCACCTTTGTACATGGTGCGACCATACTTCATGATCTTTAATACACGCTTGCCGCTCTCGATAGTTGCGCCCTCATTGTGGCGACATAGAATAAGCAGCGTATCTTCGCCTTTTACACTTTCCAGCGAGTAGGCTGGTCGTATGAACGTTATCTTACCCTGACGGAAGCGGTACAAACCCGGGCGGATATACGTGTCTAGCGTAATATCGGTGTCTAGCGTGTTATTAAGAATTAACAATGAACCAGGCTTATCAAATTTGTTTACACTCGGCAATGCTTCGCTATCGGTAACTTCATACTTAAAGTTGCCTAGTTCTAGTAGGTGTAACAACATGAATGGAATCTTACCTTGTAGCGTTTGCATGTCGCTAATGATGTGTGAGTAACCAGTCAGCCGAGCATTAATCTCGATGGCATACACCTCATGTTCTGGCGTAACAATAAGATCAACGCCAAAAATGCCCTTGTAGCCATGGCTGGATAATTCCGAACCTACGATACTGGCAATTTCCCGAGCTTGGTGTTGCACAATATCGGGATACTCATCGCCAATTTCACCACCACACCACTTACTGGCACCGGCTAGGTCGGGGTTACATAGGTATTTACTATCGACCAGTTGACGCTGAATTCCACCACTGAATATACCGTATTTGGTAATACATACCTGGATACTGGTGACTTCCCCGTGAATAAACTTGGAGACCACAATGGTGCGACCACGTGAGAATTTCTTGAGCGACTTGATGGCTTCTACGTAATCATCTTGGTTACGGATAGCGTAGGTGCCTTTTGAACCAGACGAATCTTCGTCCTGAAGCATAAATGGTCCTTCAAAACGTTCAGTTAAATTCTTGTAGCTGGCGGCTCGATCCAACTCGTTCATATATTTAATTTCATAATCTGGAATCTTAATAAGGCCCGAGAATTCGTCGCGGAAATAACGCTTATTTTCGTAGGCGTGCGAAATCGTTGGTGAGTTCATAAGGTAGGTAAGCGGGTTTACCTTGTACGGTGGATCGAGGGGAGAGTACATGACATACTTACGCTTCGGATCAGCCTTGACCATATCAACAAACTTCTTTGAACGGTATAGCTCCTTCGCTTCCCCATAAGTACTCTTTTGACCAAGAGAACTCGGGGCCACTTTAAGCGACAGATCTTGAAGCCAAGTCTGCTTATCGCTGGAGACAAATTTAAAGTCGTCGAAGAACTTATCGAGAATTAAAAAGTTATAGGGGTCAGGACTAACCACACCGAGTGGCAAGTTGTGATTATATTCGATGGATATTTTCTTGCTTGTCATAACTAATACCTGGGTATACTACCGCTTCGCGTGAATATTGCAAAGACTATTTATTCTAACATGATTAAGCTTATTTGGCAATAGTATCTGCCCTGCTATTCAACAATGTGTTGGCCGGTTCGTTCTGATAGCTCCACCAGGGCTCGAGCCGAAACCTGACGGGCTAAGCCGGCCGGTAACAGCATTTCTGGAATTGCATACAAATGCTTATCGTGGTTACCAGGAATACTAGTAAAGTCCGCTCGGCCAATCAGGCTTTCTGGGTTAGCCTCAGCAAAGGCATAAGGACGATTCAAGCCCATGCCGCGCAGTACTCGGCCAACGCGCATTTGGCGATCAACTCGAGCACTTAAAGACTTAAGCCCGATACCCTCGGCTACATAATCGTGCACGTCATGTGGGACATCAGCATCACGAGCGGCATGATCCAATATATAGACTACTGCCTCTTCAGCCTTCATGGCCGGCAGCGTTGAACCATTGTGTGTCAAATTACTGACCAGCACTGGCTTTTCATCACGTAACAATACTTGGCTCTTTAAGGCCACGTATGAGAGTACTGAGGTCTCAGTATACGACCGCTCATTACCAATTTTAACTGGTAGCTCAGCGACTGAATACGTCTTACCCTCAGTCGTATGGACTGCCGCTAATTGTTCTCGAGTCAGAAATGCTACATGTGCCCGTAAACTTGCGCCCCGAGCTTCTGGGCCACGGTACAACTCGGCAAAGATAGATCCAGTTTGGCCAGGTTGTCCATGCCAAACGGCGATGGTATCTGGCAGTGTTGCCATGCAATGAGGAATCGTTTGCATTGCCTCGGGACTGTCTGTGGCGAATTTACTCATTTTGTCACGTAAGCGAGCCGGGCTCGCATTTGAACCATACGCCAATACTGGGATGCGTTCTTCGATAGTTGGTAGGTCTAACTCCCGTAAACGTTCGTCGGCAGCCTCTACGAAGTCCTGATACGCTTCAGGTAGCAGCACTACCTCGGTACCATTTGTCATAAAACTGGTTGCCGGTCGGTCACCAGGATAATCAAGCAGTTTTTCAACTGCGTCGGTGGTTGGTTGATAGCTATCTACAGGAATTGTTTCGCTGACAGGAGTTGTCATGGTTTGTATTATACTACAGAATATACTATTTGTCAATGCTTCTCAGAGGGGAACAGTGCGTCGAGTAGTAGTGGGGCGAGATGAATTGGTTCACCGCCACCAGTTGGATATTCGTGTAATTTCATGCCCGGGCTAGAGTTAATCTCAAGTAGTGGTACATAACTATCGCTGAGAGGCTTTGCTATATCTTCACAAATCACATCATAACCACAAATGAATAAACCAGCCTCGGTGGCTACATGTTCGGCAAAACGACGCCAATCGTCGTGGACATCATTGGTGACATTGACCGCTTCTCCACCGGCACTAATACTATCAATGGGCGAAACTATAATTCGGTCCGAAACAGCGGGAATACTTTGCATACAGTCGTGGCCTAAAAATTCTTCTGCGGCCGTAATATCGATCGTCTTGAGGGGAGTATCGGTTCCTTTGCCTCGTCGTGGATCGAGGTTGGCCTGAGCTATAAGCTCATCGACCGTGCTTTGGCCATCGCCAACAACCGCCGCCGCAGTACGCCAAGCGGCAGCCACCAGTTTGCCATCTAATACAACGATCCTGTACAGATTACCCTCAAGGTGCTGCTGAGCAATAACACTTTTCTTGCTAGAATTTTGCTGAGCATAAGCGAAGGCCTTGGGAATGACTGCCGCATCGGTAATACCGACGCTAACCCCTTCTGTCCGCTGACCATCGGCTGGCTTTAAGACGATTTTTTTATGCTGCTCCAGAAAGTCTAGGGCAGTTTGTTCATCAGGAACAATTTTAAATGCCGGCACCCCATACCCACAGTCTTGAACAAAGCTTAGGGTTAAATTTTTATACCTGCAGATCATATTTCCAATGGCTGTTGTCCTTGTGGACATGGTCCCCCACAACAGCTCTTTTCGTCCATCGGGGTGTAAAATCCTTAAAAAGTGCTCGTTGGGCCCCACACCTTCGGTGCGCCATCCACGTCGAAGAGCTTCAGCAATTATAAGCGTACGCGTAACACTATTGTTCATCATGGAGCTACAGTACCACTACTGGCCAGCCTGGACCACTCGGATATAGGCAAAGTAAATAATTGCCGCAATTATCAGTAAGATGCAGATAATCATCGGGACAAAGCCCTGCTGGTTCCTGCTTATGCTTTTCATGGATATAGCGTACACCAGTTGTGGTGTTAGCTCCAAAATTTGCGCTTAGGATCGGGTTTTTCGGCTTGGAACTGCTTGAGTAGTTCAGCCTGCGTAGGGGTCAGCTTGGTGGGCGTATCGATCACAATCGTCACAATGTGAGCGCCACGGGTTTTTGATTTCATATGCGGCACACCGTGGTTGCTCAGCTTAAAGTCACTGTGTGACTGGGTACCGGCCGGCACTTTCATGCGCACCGGACCATCAACAGTAGCGACTTCAATTTCGGCACCGAGTGTGGCCGACACAAAGTCGATGTGCTCTTCACTTAAAATAAGATCGCCTTCGCGGGTGAACTGCTTGTGTGGCTTAACTCGAATGTTAACGTACAGATCGCCCTTGGGGCCGTTGGCAATTGCTTCACCGTGCTCCCGCAAACGAATTGTAGAGCCGTCATCAATGCCGGCCGGCACTTTAAGACTGATCTTCTGCTTGCGAGCTTGGGTACCCTTGCCGTGGCAGACGCTACAAACTTTTTCGGGAACTTTGCCGCTACCCTTACAGGTTGGGCAAATACTAGCTTGCTGAATGTTGCCAAACACCGTGCGCGTGACGTTCATAACTTGCCCGCTACCGCCACAGGTGTCGCAGGTTTTTAGCTCATGGCCTGGCTCAGCGGTAGTGCCCTTACAGTGCTCGCAGGTATCCTCGAGTGTCAGGTTAAGATCAATGTCGGTGCCGAATACCGCCTGCTCAAAGGTAATTTCGACGCGCGACTCAACGTCGTTACCGCGTGCCTGGCGCTGTCCATGCTGGCCAGCTCCGCCACCAAAAAAGCTATTGAATATGTCGCCTAGGCCCATGTCGCCAAAGTCGAAGCTCTGACCCTGCCCACCACCAAAACCTTCAAACGGATTGCTGCCGCCATTACCCCCAACACCGGCGTGACCAAACTGGTCGTAACGCTGCTTTTTAGACGGGTCTTTGAGCACCTCGTAGGCTTCGTTCACTTCTTTGAACTTAGCTTCGTCGCCACCACGGTCCGGGTGAAATTCCACCGCTTTGCGGCGAAAGGCCTTTTTAATTTCATCGGCACTGGCGGCTTTTTCGACACCTAGTACTTCGTAATAATCACGTTTTGCCATCGGTACTATTGTACAACTTTAGCACTCGCTACTCAAGAGTGCTAACTACCTGTTTCAAAATTAGCGATGTGCTCATCAATGTTTTGCCGGGTATAGAAATCACGGAGGGTGCCTACTAGCTGGCCCAGCTTCTCAGGCTCGATTGGACAGTCACCTAATTCTTCTGGGCTAGTGAGGTATCCTGATTTAGGTACCGGCACCCCTCCATGAGCTCGGTGATAGTCGACTAAATCAAAGTCTTGATACCAGCCCGTATCCTCACCAACGGCTAAGATTCGAACAGCAAAATTACCCATATACATACCCTCCAGTCGCCCCACTTCCGGGACTTCACAGAGCGTGTGCACAAGACCACTCGCCGCCTTTTTAACAAACCATGGCAAATGCCGGGCAATAGCCTGCATATCCTCGTCAATTTTCTTGGCCAGTTTTTCTTTTTGATCTGGACGCAGCGTTCTTTCGAGCGCGTCATGGCTCATATGAGCCTAACTATACGCCTACTGTTGCAAAATGCTAGTGCTTATTTTTTGTCTTCGTCGACGACTTCACCTTCGATAGGCTCGTCTTTGGCGTCATCTTTCGTTTCGTCGTCGGACTTGTCAGATGACGTCTCCGTTTCGTTGTTCTCGTACATCTTGGCACCGATTGGCATCAGCTTATCGTTCAGCTCCTTGGCGGCCGCTTCCAGCTCGTCCTTGGTAGCCTTGTCGTTAGCCACAATTTTTTTGGCGGCTTCGACGGCTTCGTTCAAGATTTTGAGGTCGTCTTCGCCAATCTTGTCCTTGTTGTCGACAGCCATTTTTTCGGCTTGATAGACGGTGCTGTCGAGTAGGTTGCGAGCTTCAACAGCTTCTTTTTTAGCCTTGTCTTCGTCGGCGTGGGCTTCGGCATCTTTGGCCATTTTTTCGACCTCAGCTTTATCGAGCGCGCCAGAACCACTAATGGTAATGTTCTGCTCTTTGCCAGTGCCCTTGTCTTTGGCGGTAACGTTCAAAATACCGTTGGCATCAATGTTAAAGGTCACTTCAATTTGCGGTACGCCGCGGGGAGCTGATGGGATTCCATCGAGCACAAAGCGGCCGAGGCTCTTGTTGCCTTCAATCATGTCGCGCTCACCTTGGCCCACGTGGATTTCTACCTGTGGCTGGTTGTCGGCGGCAGTACTAAATACTTCAGATTTACTGGTTGGGATGGTGGTGTTGCGCTCAATGAGCTTAGTCATTACGCCACCCATGGTTTCAATGCCAAGGCTCAGCGGTGTTACGTCGAGCAACAGCACGTCTTTAACGTCGCCCTGCAGCACACCACCTTGAATGGCCGCACCAACGGCTACAACTTCGTCAGGGTTCACACCCTTCATCGGTTCTTTGCCGAAGATTTGCTTAACCTTTTCTTGCACAGCGGGCATACGGGTCATACCGCCAACCAGAACAACGGCGTTGATTTCGCTGGCCTTTAGGCCGGCATCCTTCAAAGCCTTCTCGCAAGGGTCAGCCGTCTTAGCAATAAGGTCGGCGACCAGGCTTTCAAGCTTAGCGCGGGTTAGCTTGTGTTCAAAGTGCTTGGGGCCATCGGCATCAGCGGTTAAGAACGGTAGGTTAACAACAACTTCCTGGGCACTCGACAGCTCGATTTTAGCTTTTTCGGCTTCATCACGTAGACGTTGCATGGCAGCCTTATCGCCTGTAATGTCAACGCCCTGCTCTTTTTTGAACTCATCAGCAAAGTAGTTAATAATGACGCGGTCGAAGTCGGCACCACCAAGGTGGGTGTCACCGTTGGTCGACTTAACTTCAAATACACCGTCACCGAGTTCCAAAATAGAAACGTCGAAGGTACCACCACCAAGGTCGTAGACGGCGATTTTTTCGTCCTTGCCATCTTTGTCTAGCCCATAAGCCAGTGCAGCAGCAGTTGGTTCGTTAATAATCCGCTTTACTTCGAGGCCGGCAATTTTACCAGCGTCCTTAGTAGCTTGGCGCTGTGAGTCGTCAAAGTAGGCCGGAACGGTAATCACCGCTTCAGTCACTTTGTCACCAAGGAAGGACTCAGCATCGCTCTTCAGCTTGCTGAGCACCATAGCGCTGATTTCCTCTGGGCTGTACTCTTTGTCGCCCATCTTAACTTTTACGCCGTTGCCGCTCTTGACCATTTCGTAGCCCATGAGCTTAATGTCGCGCTGGACTTCTTTGTCGTTAAAGTTGCGGCCAATCAGGCGCTTTACTTCATAAATCGTGTTGCTACTGTTAGTAACTTGTTGGCGGCGAGCTACCTGGCCAACTAAGCGGTCGCCATTCTTGTTAATAGCTACCACCGACGGTGTGGTGCGCACACCTTCAGAGTTTGCAATAATTTCTGGTTTACCAGATTGCATAACGGCCATAGCCGAGTTAGTTGTACCGAGGTCGATGCCAATGATTTTACCCATATCTTTGAATCCTTTCGTTAGCGGTTAGCAATACGTTTAGCAGCGTGCTAGATGATTCTAGTGTAAGAAATTGGCACTCACATGTCAAGAGTGCTAACTGTGTCTAAAAGTCTACATTATTTGCCGGATCTACGAGTTGACCAGCCAGGGCTACCTCAGGACAACGAGAGAATTGCCTATGGCCAGCCAGTTCCCTCGGGATAACAACCATTCCTGCTAAACGGGCGCAGCGCTCAGGGCGCGGCAGTCGGAGGGCCTGCTTAATTTCTTCCGCGCCTTCCATCTTCCCAATCTGCTGCAGATCACCGCTATCATCTAAACGGGCGCGGAGAGTCTCTACTATCAATCCAAGGCCATCCCCACCTATTGTACGGAGGACACAACCATTACACACTAGCTGTTCTTGCATATTTTTACGACTTTACACGGACCATGGCGTGCCGAATCACGTCATTGCCGATTTTATAGCCAGCCTGCAGTTCTTCGCTGACGATTTCGGTGTCGCCGTCGCCTTCTTCGGCGCTGACGGCTTCGTGTAGTTCGGGGTTGAATGGTTCGCCAACCGTCTTGATACGCTCGACGCCCAGGTCGGCTAGGGTCTTTTCGAACTGCTTAACAACACCTTGCACACCTTTAACGTACTCGTTGTCGGTCAGATCCGCCGGCACGTGCTTGAGGGCTCGCTCAAAGTTATCGACAATCGGCAGCAAGTCTTTCATGACCGTAGCCTTAACGCGCACTCGCAGGTTGGCCATTTCGTCATCATGGCGGCGACGCAAGTTCATGGCATCGGCTCGTTCGCGCTGCAGTGCCTCAGTTAGCTGAGCCACTTGAGTCATAAGCTCGGCTACATTAGCATCTGTCTTAGGCATTTGCGGCTTTTTTTCAGTCATTACTTATTGCTCCTTTTGTTTGAATATTCATACATTCCTTCGAAGAATTTACTCTCAAGTTGGTGAACCAGGGCCGTCAACCGATAGGTCCTCTGGTGTAGTGCCATGTCAATTGGATTATTAAGGGTCACCATATCTAAGGCGTAATCAAGCCCGTCAATACAACGGTCAACCGCATCACTGGCCACTTCTATAGCCCTATACATACAGCGCCTCTTCCAATTCTTGGCCAGCGTGGCGTACTAGACTCATGACGTCCCGGTACTGCTGGCGGGTTGGGCCAATCACGCCGATGTAGCTGTGGTCGCTGAAGGGACTGCGGAAGCGGCTAATAATCAAACTAGCACCAGCGGTGCGGCCAATGGGGTTTTCGCCGCCAATGTAGACACTGAGCGGTTCGTTGGGCGCAGCTTCACGCAGCCATGGCTCAAGGTTATCAAGCAGTTCGGCAATTTGGCGCACCTGGTTGCCGCCCACGAATTCGGGCTGGCCAAATAGATTAGACAAGCCGCTCATGTACAGCTGTGGACCGATGGTAGCAATACCCAAGTTGTGGGTTAGCTCTACTAGCGTGTCTACCGCGTTACGGATGGTCCGTTCGGGCACGCCGCCACCTTGCACGCGGGCGGCTAAGGCCTTTTCGGCCCGGCGGGCTGGCAGTACATGATCAGTATTTTCGGTAATGTTGTTGACGTATATACGGTAGCCTTTGTCCGTCGGTATGCGGCCCGCGCTGGTGTGCGGCTGACTAATTAAACCGAGGTGTTCCAGCTCGACCATTTCGGCACGAATGGTAGCCGATGACACGCCAAAAACTTTGGCCAGCAAACTAGAACCGACGGGGCTGGCCACTTCGGCGTACTGCTCAATAATTGAGTTGAGAATTAATCGTTGTCGTTCTGTCATAGACTCCGTCGCAGTTTGCAATTTACAGTAATAATTGTAAAGCTCTAGCACTCTGGAGTCAAGAGTGCCAGTCTGGTATCATACAAGTAATGAACAGTCTTGCCCGTGCCGATGATTTTAAACGAGTACTTGCCGATTACCACGTGTCTGAGGGTGCCAAGGATCTACTAGCTCGCCTGCAGCTCGTGCTGCTGGTTGGCCCGTCTTCCGCTGGTCGAAACACAATTATTAACGAACTTCTAAAGTCCGGTAAATATCATTTTATTGTGTCGGACACCACTCGTCAGCCACGAGTGAACGATGGCGTCCTCGAAGAAAACGGCAAGCAGTACTGGTTCCGCACCGAGGACGAAGTCCTGCAAGATTTAGAAGCCGGTGAATTCCTAGAAGCCGCAATTATTCACAACCAGCAAGTATCCGGCATCAGTATGCGCGAGTTAGCTGCCGCGGTTAATGAGCAAAAAGTAGCCATCAACGAGATTGAAGTGGTCGGGGCCGACCACATTCATGCGGTTAAACCCGATGCCCTGTTTTTATTCATTTTGCCACCAAGTTTTGACGAGTGGATGGTGCGCATGAACACCCGCGGCTCCTTACCAGCCGATGAAACCAGGCGTCGGCTGACCAGTGCCGTTAAAGAACTGACCATGGCACTCGACCGCGACTACTACCGCTTTGTGGTAAACGATACCTTTGTGCACACCGCGGCCGGCATCAACAAAATGACACTCGAAAATGCTCGCTCCGAAAAGCACCAAGCCGAAGGTATAGCCGTCGCCCAGCAACTGCTCACCGACACCAAAAAATTCTTAGAAACTAACTGAACAATCGCGGCTTGAGCGCAACTAAGCGCAAGAAAATGGCGTGCATACAGACATCGCCATAAATAATGAGTACCGCTAATAGCGCGTAGCCAACATTTTGCAAACTAAAGGAATGCGATGCGATGCTTGCTGCCGCCAAGGCATAGGGAATCAGTACACTGAGCGATAGTTTAATAAATACAAACCAGCCGACGGCTGCTACGGCTCGTATGCCAAGGTGCAACAATGCTTCACGAATGCGCGCCTGGCGGGTTACATGCACATACTCCAGCTCATCATGCAGTGCTGCGGCTTGCCCAAATGAACGAAGAATAGCCGCTGCAAAGAAGTACACCACCAGACCCACACAGGCCCAGACAATCAGCAGGGGCAGTGCGCCCAGAAAACTGTTATCGGCGATGTTACTCGTAATATTGTCGTAGGCACTTGAGGAGCCTGCTGAGTTAGTCTGTACTTCAAATATCTGACGACGCAGCTCACTGCCCTGATACTGGCTTAATACAATTGTTGCGCCAGTTATGAGGATGCCAAGAGTAATCCCAATAAAGTTGGTCACCCACGAAGGGGTTAGCAGTAGCCATACGTTTTTATCATTTTTCATGTCACGTTTCCCTGTTCGCTATTGTAGCTTCCCCGTGCCAAAATGCAACTAATCACGCTTGAGCATAATGGTGAAGGCTTCGGCTGGAATGTCGACTTTACCAAAGCGCTTGAGGCGTTTTTTGCCCTTAGCCTGCTTGGCTAGCACCTTCTTTTTGCGCGATACGTCCCCGCCATATAGCCCAGTAGTTACATCTTTGCGGTAGGCGCTGAGGTCTTCACGGGCAATAAACCTTGAGCCAATTGCTGCTTGCAGAGCGACCTGAAAGTTCTGACGCGGAATAACTTCCTTAAGCTTTGCGGTCGTCTCGCGGCCTAAGCGATCGGCCTCAGTGCGGTGCACCATAACACTGAGCGCATCAATCCGCTCACCAGCCACGTAAAAATCGACCTTCACGAGGT
>JAQBRP010000017.1 GCA_028286405.1 Candidatus Saccharimonadota bacterium | reverse complement strand
CCGACGACGTCGAAGCTATCATGAAAATGGTTGCTGGCACCGCCCGTTCTATGGGCGTTGAGGTTGAGGCCTAAACATGGCTGGTGAACAGTTAAGCGGCTACAATCCTGATAAGTTGCTCTTCCGCCAATGCCTAGCCGAGATGGGCTATCGCCTACCGCCCGAAGAAGTTATCCTTATCCCTGCGCCACATGATACTGACGAAACACCCCAGACACCTGTAAAAGAGAGCTAATTAATAATTGTGGGAGGCCTAGACAGCCGCTAACACCACGAAGGAGATATAATCATGGCAACTAAGAAAACAACCGACGTTCCAGCGGAAGCTGAAATGAAAGACGAAATTATCGAAACCCCTGTCGCGGAAGCGCCGGTTACTGAAGACACAAAGGTCACAGCTAAGGCCGGCAAGCGCAGCGCCAAAGCTGTCGCCGAAGTTGAAGCCAAGGTCGAAAAAGAAGAGCGTAAAGCCGCTCGTGCCGAGACTGAAGCCGACGAAGCCGACAAGCCCAAGGCCCCCGTTACACCAACCCGCAGTCGCTTAGAGCGTCGCGGCAAGCAATTCCGTAAAGTTGCTGAGCAAGTCGAAAAAGGCAAGCTGTACACCGTGGAAGAAGCGGTTGCGTTAGCTAAAAAGACCAGCACCACTAAGTTTGACGCTACCGTTGAACTGCACATTCGCTTGGGTGTTGACCCTCGTCACGCCGATCAGAACATTCGTGACAACCTGGTCTTGCCAGCTGGTACCGGTAAAACCGTTAAGGTTGCCGTACTAGCCGACGTCGATGACGCTGCTGCCGCCAAAAAGGCTGGTGCCGACGTTGCTGGCATTGACGAAATCCTTAAAGACCTCGACAAGGGTCAAATCACGTTTGATACCCTGATTGCTACCCCATCACAGATGTCTAAGCTTGGTAAGTATGCTCGTGTGCTCGGCCCCCGTGGTCTGATGCCAAACCCTAAGAGTGGTACTGTCACCACCGACGTGGCGCATGCCGTTAAGCAGGCTAAAGCTGGTCGCGTTGAATACCGGGTTGATAGCACCGGTATTGTGCACCTCGGTATGGGCAAAGTCAGCTTCACCGAAGCCCAACTTGTTGAAAATGCCCAAGCAGTATTTGCTAGCATTCGTAACAACAAACCGAATAGCTTGAAAGGCAACTACTTCAAAGCCGTACACCTGTCGACGACCATGGGTCCGTCGATTGTCATCGACCTCTCAGCTACAAACTAGACGCCAGTGATATAATAGTCCGGTGATAATTGCTGGAATAACTGGTGGTATTGGGCATGGCAAAACGACACTCGCCGACTTGCTGGCCGACCAATCCAAAGCCTCCCGTCACTTCGAAAGCTGGGAGATGGTTGCTGAGGTGGCCACCGCACTCAAAGAAGAGTCGCCAGCCCACCCGGCTCCAGACGACATTGCGGCTATTAACGAGTGGCTGTACCCGCTGCCTGATATTGTCAGCTTTCATATGCACACCCAGGTCACTTTTGACGACCTGAAGCTGACTGACCAGCGATTGCAAGAAAATCCCGAACATTTTGCTAAGCTTTTTGAATATTTAAGCGCTGTCCAGGTCAACCCGACACTGGCCCAAACACCGCTGACCATCGACACTAAAGAACTATTTCGACCACTGTTACAGTGGCTAGGTGGCTATTTAGTTGAAAAGGCTGGCGGCCTTTGGTATGACGAAATGCTACGCCGCATTAAGCGCCTCGAGACAGCCGGTGTTGAGCTAGTTACGGTTGGTGGCGTCCGCTTTCCGAGCGATGCCGAGAGCATTCGCAATGCCCAAGGTGTTATTTTGCAAATTAAACGCCCCGACAAGGCCGATCGAGATAGTGGCGACCTCACCGAGCGTGAACGAAATCTGATTGTACCAGATAGTATCATAGTGAACGACGGTTCGCTCGATCAATTAGCAACCTGCGCTAAGCTGGTATACCGTGACTTACGCTTGCGCCAACTGCAGCCGATATATCAAGTATTACGTCCCGCCGAGCAGCCATTCTAACCTGTCGCCAATAGTAGTACATTTTACACTTGCGCTACAGTCAAATTTCTACGTACAATAGTAGAAATTGGAGGACAACTGTGAGTGTGTACAGCAACACGCAAATTCGTGCGGCTATCGATGAGGGACATATTGTTTGCGTGCCGTTTGAGCCCAAACACGTGGCCCATGCTAGCCTTGACGTAACCCTGGGCTACAATTATTACCGCATTGAGCGCATGCAGGAGCGTACCATTTACAACCCCTTCGACCGCGAAGACGTGGAGCGCTACTTCGACGGCCCCTATACGGCCATGCCCCACGGTGAGTGGTGTAAGTTGAATGGCTTTAGCCCACAAAATAATATCCCCCTTGATCATCCTGTTATCGCTCTTAAGCCAGGTGAGCGTATTTTGGCCCATACCCATGAGTTCTTTGGAATTTTGGCGCCAGGCGCCTACGAACTCAAAGCCCGTTCCAGCTGGGGCCGCAATGGCATTGCTGTCTGTTTTGATGCAGGCTGGATTGATCCCGGCTACATTAACCGTCTGACCCTTGAAATTTATAACCTCAACCAGCGCGAAACCGTGCTCCTACCAGTCGGCGAGCGCATTGCCCAAGCTGTCTTCCACGAAACTGGTGAAGTCGATGGCTCCTACGGCGAGGGGCGTGACAGCGGCTTTAGTGGTAAATACCAGCAAGGTACCGATCTCGACACTATTATTAAAATCTGGTCACCAGATATGATGCTACCGAAGGCCTACAAGGATAAGCGGCACATGCCACCAAAGATCGAGGGGCTATCCTATGAATAAAGGTCGCTACATCGTACTTGAAGGCCCGGAGGGCGTTGGTAAGACAACCCAAATCACCGAGCTAGCTCGTCGCCTGCAAGCAGCCGGTTTCCCGGTTCGTACACTGCGCGAGCCTGATTCACAGAGTGACCTTACGGCGCGCGCCTTGCGCCAGTTAACCCAAGATCCACGCTATCCTATGAACACTGTTACTGAGGTACTGCTGTATAACGCGGCGCGCTCGCAATCGCTGCAAGTTATTAAAAAGAGCGTTGAGCAGGGCATAATTTGCATTGTTGATCGCAACTACCTGACCACCCTGGCTATTCAGTACTACGGCCGCGGCGATGTGCCTGACTACGAAACCATTAACCGCATTATTAGCTTTGCCGTCAACGGCGTTGAGCCCGATCTGACTATTGTTATGGATGCCCCTGTGAGTGTCCTAGCCGAACGGGCCAAGGGCCGCGGTGCTGGTGAGCGCTTTGACAACCTGGACACCGCGTTTTTAGAGCGCGTACGAGCTGGCTACCTGTGGGAAGCCAAGCAACGCGATCTATCTGTTATCTTTGCCACCGACGATAGCGACACGGTTAGCAACAAAATCTGGGAACTCGTATCCCGGTGCCTGTCATCACGCGACGGCAGCACCAGTACTAAACCTGAAGCCGTCAAAGATATTATTCAGACCATGAAAGCCGATGTTGCGCCGCACGAACCACCGCTGAACGCCGAGACCGCTGCGCCAGCTGAAGCTGCAAGCACTGTAACAAAAGTTGAGCCAGCCGAAGACGTTGAGTTGGTCACTAAAAAGGATGGCCGATCAGTCGTCACCGCCGCAGGTGAAGATTACTTACAGACCGTCGTCACCAACACTACCGGCAACGTCTACGCCTTTAACGAAAATCTCAGCCCCGTAACCATTGCCGCCGCTATGGCTCGGCTGAGCCGCCGCGGCGACGACATGCGCATCACTTTACTCGACGAATTTGCCGGCAAAATGGGTAAAGACGGTAAGTTGTTGCAACGTGTAATTACTGCCTATGGCGACGATTCAGTACAGCAGTTAGCCGGTATCCACTTTGTGGTCGAGAACGCTTCAAACCTACTGACTAAAAAGCTGGAGTGGGGCCGTTTAGCTGCTTACCTCGAGCAGTCGACCCGCTATATTTACTTCGATCAAAAAGACGACAAAGGTCGTTACAAGTACTACATGCCCAAAGATTTTGACAAAAAAACGAAGGCTACTTACAAAAAGACCATGGATACCATTTTTGACCTATATTCCGACATGGTGCACAAACTGACCGACTACGTCGTTGAGCACTCCGACGTGCCCGAAGCCGAACGCGACGGAGCCTTTAAGGGGGCTACACGGGCTCAGGCCTGCGATGCCATTCGCCCAGTACTGCCAGTGGCCGTTAAATCTACCGTCGGTATTTTTGCTTCTGGCCAGGCCCTAGAAAGCCTTATTATGCATTTACAGAGCGATCCGCTACCTGAAGCCCAAGAAACCGGCAAGCACCTGTTAAATGAAGCCCGTCAAGTCGTGCCAATGTTCCTAGAACGGGCCGACAAGCCTGAGCGTGGCGGAGCCCTCATTGCTTACCGAGCCAACACCAACAACGCCGTTGCCGAACTGGCGCAGCAAGAGCTCCCCGCAAACCATAGCGTTGATGCCGGTGAACCAGTTACCTTAACTGATCTTTGGCCACGCAACGAGCTCGATCTCGTTGCGGACATGCTGTACGAACACAGTTCGTTGCCGCTTAAAGACATTCAAGCCGAAGTTGCTACCTGGCCCTATGCCAAAAAACAGGCAGCATTCAATACTTACATGGGTGAACGCCTCAATCGCCGACACCGACCAGGTCGCGCCCTCGAAAAGGCCCACTACAGCTGGGATATCGTCTGCGATTACGGTATTTTCCGTGATTTACAGCGTCACCGCATGGTCGACGACCTAGAGTGGCAAGCACTGACACCTCGCTATGGCTACGATATACCGCAACTCGTTGAAGATGCTGGCCTAAGTGACCAGTTTGAACAATGTTTTGACCTGAGCCTGCAGCTGTACAGCCAGCTACAGTCGGCCGGATACGCTCTAGAAGCCCAGTATGCCACACTACTCGGCCATCGAATGCGTTGGAAGATCACCTACAACGCCCGCGAAGCCTTCCACTTCCATGAACTACGTACCAGTCCCCAAGGTCACCCCGGCTACCGCAAGTTAGTGCTCGAAATGCACAATAAACTAGCCGAAGTCCACCCAATGATGGCCGACGCCATGAAGTTTGTGAACCAAGGTGAAGACGAATCGCTGACGCGGTTGGCCGCCGAGCGCTATACGCAGTTTAAGCTTGATCAGCTCTCGTAAAAGAGCGCTGACTTTTAAATTTCTTCTTGAATAATATACTTCACGCTATGCGTGTCTGCGTATTCCAAACGAAGCACTTCGGTGGTCACCACGCGACCGGATACTTCCATTTCGAGCGGAAAGCTTCGTACGGCCTTATTCGCAGAGCCGTCCTCGCCCTCAGTGATCACTTCTGGGGTTGCGCGATTTGCAAACATTGCGAGTACGCCAATAGCTGCACGGTCTCGTGGGGAGTTCGCATCAGTTTTGAAGAGTAGACGACTCGCCACTCGTTGATCAACATTCTCAGCAATCATCCGCTGTCTTCGCGCGGCGTCAAGAATAAAGCCGACCGTTCCAGCGGCAAAACCAAGCATTTCAGGTTTTATGGCTTCAGGGATTGTGGTGCAGTTGTCCACAATGCTTGCCGCAGCAGAATCAACCAAGCGTTGTCGGCGCTCAGCTGCTGGTACATTAAGGGATGCTTCTAGCGATACGGTGGTCATTTCAAAACTCAAATTCACCTTCTAGGATACCCCTATACATACTTCCATGCAATGGTAGGGTTTTGTCAAACTGTTGACAGGCAACATCGACAGGAGTTCAATAGAGGTATTATGAGTTTTAACCAGATGAAGCAGTTTATTCTCGTCATTCTAGGCCTTCAAGGGCTGTGCTTCATTATGGTTGAAGCCACCGAGCGATAAGCTCACCGCACAGTCCCGCAACCAATAGGCTTCAACCGAAGCCTATTTTTTAAATTAAGAGGAAGATCATGACAAATCCAGAATTAGACAAACAAGCACCGGGCTATGTAAGTGAGTACCGCCAAGCATTCGTACCACTCACCCAAATGGATAGGGATAGCGGTGTCATCACTGATGCCACCACAGGTAATCGAGTCGAACTACCTGCCACTGATCCTGACTACCGCCAGCGGTATGGTGGATTTGCTACCGCGCAGGCAATACACCACAGCTTTAATTCAGGCCGCGAAAGGCAGCTCACTGAAGCTCTTGAGCGCGAACTTGGTTACCTGGTGCCGCCCTCAATGGTCATCGAATAGCAACTAAAGCTACCTCTGTTGGATCAATTGACTCCCCGATAGTAATTTGCTACACTGATAACTAAGTTGCCAGAGACAGCGACCGATCCGCAAGGGTCTTAATCAGTCGCCGAGGTACAAACAAATCTCTTTCATGAGTGTTTGAATGTCTCTGCTGCTAAGGCAGAGACATTTTTGTTTGGCAACTCCAATCTAGAATGGTCGATTAGATTGGCTAACGTGAGTAAAAGGATTACCACCTATGGCATTAACCAAAACCGAGAAGCAAGCAGTCATCGACGAAGTCGCTGAACTGCTCGGTGCTTCTAAAATGACAGTTGTCGCCGAATACAAAGGCACGACTGTTAAGGCAATGCAGGCTTTACGCCGCCAGGCTCGTGACAACGGCACAACTCTTAAGGTTGTCAAAAACCGTTTAATGCGCCAGGCAGTACTACGCACCGACGCCCTGAAAGCTGTCGACACGAGCAGCCTTGAAGGCATGCTAGTATATGCTTTCAACAGTGGTGACGAAGTCGCTCCAGCTCAAGTGCTGAACGCTTTTGCTAAAACCAACCCATCAATTAAATTTGTGGGTGCTATTAGCGCTGACGGATCATTCCTGAGCGCCGATGACGTGAAGGCCCTTGCTGGCTTGCCAAGCAAGAACGACCTGATCGCCCAAGTGATCGCAACCTTGCTATCACCAGTCCACGATATTACTAACGGCCTGTCAGGCAACCTCCACGCTTTGCTGGACGGTGTCGCCGACAAAGCCACTGCATAACGCATAACACCTACGAAAGGGAATTACATGGCAGATTTAAAGAAACTCGCAGAAAGCCTAACTGGCCTAACTGTATTAGAAGTAAACGAACTCAAAACTATCCTTAAGGATGAATACGGCATTGAGCCAGCTGCTGCAGCTGTTGCTGTTGCCGGTCCAGCTGCTGGCGGTGACGCCGGCGCTGCCGAAGAAGCTAAGAGCGAATACGATGTCGTCCTTAAAGACGCTGGTGCCGCTAAAGTAGCTGTCATTAAGGCTGTTAAAGACCTTACCGGTCTAGGCCTCGGCGAAGCTAAGGCTCTCGTTGATGGCGTTCCTAAGACTATTCTTGAAAAAGCTAAGACCGAAGACGCCGAAGCTGCCAAGAAGACCTTGGAAGACGCTGGCGCTACTGTCGAACTCGCTTAGTTCGTAGAAATAGCGTTGTAACCACCAGCTGTAACCATACAGCTGGTGGTTACTTATCCACAGCAATGGATAAATTTTTGACTTGATATACAGTACATGATACTTTTAGGAGTAAGTGTACAGAACAAACACTTATCTGAGAGACACAGGGAAGAAACAAATGGCAGACGTACCAGACAAACAAGTAAAAAGACTTCGAGCACTTATTCAGGAAGCTGAAACCTCGTTGGCCGCGGCCACCGAATTATTAATTAGCCTCGTTGGCGACGACCAAAATATGGCTCCCGTAGCCCGTGAAGATACCTTGGGCAAGGTGATTGAAGGCGTATTTGATGGCCAAAATATGGTTGGTTCAGACGGTAAAACCTACCCCGTTCCGGCTAACTACGCTTCAAAGTCTAAACTCGTCCAAGGTGACATCCTAAAGCTGACCATCGCCGAAGATGGCGCCTTTTTATACAAGCAAATTGGTCCAATCCCTCGTAAACAAGTTGTTGGCACGCTAAAGCTCGAAAATGGTCACTACTTCGTAGAAGTTGGTCCCAAGAACTTCCGCGTGCTACTTGCTAGCGTTACGTACTTTAAGGCCAAGCCTGGTGATCAGGTAAGCGTTAACGTTCCCGAAGACGACGCTGCAGCCGAATGGGCCGCGCTCGAAGCTGCACTGTAAAACACAACACTACCTACAGTCTAAAGCGGTATAATAAAGCTAATGGGGCAAGCACTATACCGCAAATATCGTTCTAAGAGTCTGTCCGAAATTATCGGGCAGGAACATATTACGACTGCGCTACAAACCGCTATTAAAAGCGGCCGGATTAGCCACGCCTATCTGTTTACCGGCCCCCGCGGCACTGGCAAGACCTCGATTGCTCGTATTTTAGCCAACGAAATTAACGGCTTACCGTACAGCACCGATCCACACCTCGACATCATTGAAATCGACGCCGCTTCTAACCGTCGTATCGACGAAATCCGTGATCTGCGAGACAAGGTGTACATTGCACCCACCAGCGCCAAGTATAAGGTGTACATTATCGACGAAGTGCACATGTTGACGCGCGAGGCCTTTAACGCCCTGCTTAAAACACTCGAGGAGCCGCCAGCCCACGTGGTCTTCATCTTGGCGACTACCGATGCCCACAAGCTACCCGAAACTATCATTAGCCGCACCCAACGGTATAACTTCCGCCCAGTCGAAGCCGCTAAAGTGGCTGCGCACCTAGGTATGATCGCCAAAAAAGAGAAGTATACCATCGACAATGATGCCCTGAACATGCTGGCCGAGCACGGTGAAGGCAGCTTCCGCGACAGCATAAGCATGCTCGACCAGGTTAGCCACCACAGTGGCAAAATCACCGCCGATGTCGTACGGGCCCAATTGGGTATACCATCGGAAGAGGGCGTCCAGGCCGTACTCGCCAGCTTAGCCAAAAAAGACGTTTCTGCCCCCGTTACGGCCCTCCAGGCGCTATACGACCAGGGCTATCGTGCCACTGCCATCGCGGAGCAAATGAGCCAGCAACTACGTAAGCATCTGACCAGTGGCGATGCATCACTCCCAGCAGTCACCGTCTTAGCCCTGCTCAAAAGCCTGCTCGATGTTGCCAGCTCGCACAACCCCGAGCGTTATCTGGAACTGGTACTCATGCAGGCGCTAACGCCCGCCGAAACCCAGCTCTCTGGCGTCCGCAGCTTTGTTGAGGAACCAACTAAAACACCGGCCACCTCAGCGCCCAAGCCTAAGCAAGAGCCAGCTCCGAGCACTAGCCCTGTAACGGTTGAGGAGCAGCCCGCCGAAGCACCCCCCGAAACGCCCTCAAAAGCTAAGCCCAAGGCAAGCGGTAAACAGGTACCGCTGGATGAAGAAGCCTGGTCGCAGGTACTGGCCGAGCTCAAAAAGCAGTACAACACCATTTACGGCATTGTCCGCATGGCGCACACCGACTTTTCCGAGCCTGGTCGGGTTAGCTTAAGTTTTGTCTTCGCCTTTCATCAAAAACGTATTACCGACCCTAAAAATCGTAAAATTGTAACTGACACCATTGAGCAGGTCACCGGTCAACAGATAGAACTGGTCTGTAGCCTGTCAAAAGAGCCACAACCGCGGGCAGTGTCAGCCAAAAAGCCCGACGAAGCTTTGCAGGACGTTAGTAGCATATTTGGAGGCGGCGAACTGTTGTAGAGCTGTCACTATGCACCTTGCACATAAGAGTTTATACTAATTGGCAAGGGGAGCGAGATGGATGACCGCCTAATGCAGGCCAAGCAGCCACCACAGAACGCCGAAGCAGAGGCGTCACTGCTGGGAGCTATATTAATCGACAGCGATGCGATTGTTAAAATCGCTGATGCCATTACGGCCAGCGACTTCTTTGAGATGCGTCATCAGCGCATTTACGAGGCCATGCTCGATTTATACGAAAAGCGTAGCGCCATTGACGTCCTAACACTTGCCGACAAGCTCAAAAACAACAGCTATCTCGACATGGTAGGTGGCCCCTCATACCTAACGGAACTGACTAACTTTGTACCAACGGCCGCACACGCCGAGCAATACGCCGATATTGTGGCGCAAAAAGCCATGCGCCGCCGCCTTATCACCACTTCGCAAGAAATGACCACCATGGGCTTTGACGAGTCGCTCGGTCTACGCGAGCTGATCGAAGAAGCCGAAACTAAACTGTTTTCTGTTAGCCAACAGCACGTTAAGCAGAGCATTGTCAGTATTGAAGACATCTTGGCCCAAAGCTTTGAACGACTGGATGATCTGCACAAAGACAAGCAGAAGCTACGCGGCATTCCGACCGGCTATAAGGATATGGACGGCATGCTGGCCGGCCTGCAACGCTCCGACCTGTTTATTCTGGCCGCCCGTCCCTCGATGGGTAAAACCGCCTTTGTGCTGAACCTGGCGCACAATGTGGCCGTCAAAGCCAAAGAGCCAGTCCTTATTTTTAGCCTAGAAATGAGTAAGGAACAGCTGGTTGACCGCCTGCTATCTATGCAATCCGGCGTCGATGCCTGGGCCCTGCGTACCGGCAACCTGACCGATGCCGACTTTGAAAAAATCGGTGAAGCCATGGGTGTACTCAGTGAAGCGCCAATATACATTGATGACTCACCTGGTATCACGGTCAGTGACATGCGTACCAAGGCCCGGCGTGAAGCTCATCACCACAAGCTCGGCCTGGTGATCGTAGACTATTTGCAGCTAATGAGCGGCGGCAGTCGCTACAATACCGACGGTAATCGCGTGCAAGAAATCTCCGAAATCTCGCGTGGTCTAAAGGGTGTCGCTCGTGAACTTGATGTACCGCTGATTGCTCTCAGTCAGCTGAGTCGTTCAGTGGAAAGCCGTTCGCCACAAATTCCGCAGCTATCTGACCTGCGTGAATCGGGCTCCATTGAGCAAGATGCCGACATTGTGGCCTTTTTGTACCGCGAAGACTACTACAATCCCGAGTCTGACCGCAAAAATATCATGGACGTACTGATTAAAAAACACCGTAATGGCCCCACTGGCGGCATAGAACTGTACTTTGACCGTGACAAACAGAAGATTAGCTCGCTGGATTCCCGCCACGCCGGCAACCCGTTTGATGAGTAAAGCATAAGCCTGTAGGGTATACTGTAGTTTAAGTATGAAATTGCGCTTTAAGCCGCGTTTATCCACTCAGGAGTACATCGTTTTGGCGGTGGCCTTGGCCGCTGCTTTACTGCTGACCTTCCGTTTAGTCATATTATTGCCCGGTATGGCTGCCAGCGAAAAGGCGCTGCCCACGGTGCACGAATCCCTCCGTCTAATTTGGCACCAGCCGCTCGAGCTACCGATGACGTTGAGCCGCTTGCTAGTGGCAGCCCTATCACCAGTTACCGGTATCGGTTTTTCCAGATTGCCCGGCGTACTGCTGGGCTTTTTGCTAATTTTGATTATGTACTGGCTGCTGCGACGCTGGTATAACTACCGCCTAGCATTATTTGGTGCCATTTTACTGATGACCGCTCCGTGGCTACTGCATGTTGCCCGGCTGGCTACCAACGACATTGTCTATCCGTTTGCCATGGCCGTTATTTTGGCGCTGGTGGCTATATGGCACCAGCAGGAACGCTCAAAGCTGCTGTTGTACGGTAGCGCCGTTGCGGTGGCTATTTTGCTCTACGTTCCAGGGATTATTTGGTTGCTGGCTTGGGGCGCGTTTTTGGAGCGCCGTACTATTACCGCCAGCCTTAAGGCTGCCAAATGGCACGGTGTAATAGCCGTATTGCTAGGCCTCGCGCTGCTCGTACCGCTCGGCCATGCGCTCTATGAAAACTGGCATCTGTATCGACCACTGCTAGGCTTGCCAGCTGTCTGGCCTAGCGTACTGCACGCCGTGGCCCAGTTCTTCCACACCTGGCAGTACATATTTATTGGTGGCTACGTGAATCCGATTTATAATCTAGCCGATTTAGCGCTCATGAACCTGCTTATGGGTCTAGGCTTCGTGGTAGGACTCTATCTATACAGCCAGCACCCTAAGGCTGTTCGAACTAAGCAATTAGCCGGGCTATGGCTGATCGGCACAGTTTTGGTAGCCCTCGGTGGTCCGGTGGCCATAGGTTTGATTTTGCCGATTGTAGTGGTGCTAGCGTTAGGTGGCATCGGCTACTTACTGCACTTATGGCTCAAGGTGTTTCCGCGTAACCCCTTGGCCCGTGGTTTTGGTATTGGGATCGTCGGTCTGATGATTGCCTTTGCGGTGGCCTATAACGTCCGCAATTATTACGTAGCCTGGCCAAATAACGCCGAGACCCAAGCCGTCTTTAAGCAACAGCTGTAATCTTGTATACTAGGGTTATTAGAAGGGGAGTTTTATGAGCCGATTTGACCAAGCCAAGATGCTAATGCGCGTCAAGAAAATCCAAAAAGAACTGCAGAAGCAGATTATTACCGTTGAGCAGGGCGATGGTGCCGTTAAAGTTGAAATTACCGGCGAACAGAAAATTAAAAAGATCCACATTGACCCCAGCGCGGTTGATGTTGACGACATCGGACAGCTAGAACGCTGGGTCGAAGATGCCGTTAAGGATGCTATCGGGCAAAGCCAAAAATTAGCCGCCGAAAAAATGCAGCCCATGATGGGTGCACTCGGCGATCTCGGCCTGTAGTTCTTCACAGTGAATATTCTACCGCCAGCCCTACAAGAGGTCATTGACGCCTTTGGCTTACTGCCGGGTGTCGGTCCGCGTACCGCCGAACGGTATGCCTACTATTTGTTGCGCCGCGACCCCAACTCCATCCACAAGCTCGTGGCGGCTCTTGAGGAACTACCGGGCGGCATTGGCTACTGCCAAAAAACCTTTGCGTTAGTGCCAGCTGGCCAGGAGTTATCTGATTTATATACCGACCCACGGCGCGACAAGACAGTTATTGCTGTAGTAGCTGAGCCCTTCGACATTGTAGCTATCGAAAAAACTGGCCAATTCCACGGCACTTACCATGTACTAGGCGGTCTGGTATCACCGATTGACGGCATTGGCCCCGAACAACTACACATTGCCGAGCTAGTGAAGCGTATTGATGAAGACAAGGTTGTCGAAGTTATTTTAGCCACCAACGCCAGCGTGGAGGGCGAATCCACCGCCCTGTACATCCAACAGCAAATTGGTGACCGCAAAGTGATCATCAGCCGCTTAGCACAGGGCTTAGCCGTTGGTGTGGACCTTGAGTATGCCGACCAGATTAGCCTTGGACGGGCGTTTGATAATCGTCAAACGTTATAACTTGTTTATCAATAAATAGTTAGGCACATGGATATCTGGTCGGTAGCCATGGGGATCAGGGGAGTCCGGTGAGAATCGATGGGCCACCAGAGTAATGTCGGTAGCATCGAGCAACCGCTCACAGAAGGCCAGCCGAGTTTTTGTCTGAAACTCATCGCTGTCTTTAGGCCATGACCATCCCAAGTCCAGCCCACGGGAACGCAAGTGAAGCACACTACGCTCATGGTGCAGCCGATCTGCCTGCACTCCAAATGGGCCCACTAATCCTATTCCGCCAGGCTCGAGCAGACGAACAAACTCACTAGCCGCGTCCTTTGCCTTTTCGGGGCTAGCGGACCAGAAGGGTGCGGAGTACGAAGCATGCAACAATCTCACACTGGCGCTTTCTAGCACGGACAGGTCCTCAGCCATGGCTCGCACTGCTATGTGCCCCCGAGCTCGCTGGTAAGCCACATGGTGCTGATTCAGATCAACAGCAATAGTTACCGATTCGTTTTGGAATGATCGCAGAAACTCAGATTGGCCAGCCCCTACGTCAACAACCGTGCCGCCACTGGCTGCGGCAGCTAGTTGAGCAGGCGCGACGTTGTATGGAGCACTTAGCTGCTGGACGGTTCGGTTGATAAAACAGAGCTTTCCCCGTGATATTCTTTGTCCCGACCTCTGACAATCGGCTTCCGCCCGACGCAAACGTCCGTCCTGTACTACCAGCGGCTGTGCTTCTGCCGTCCGCACCACTTGGGCGAGGTTATCGAGCATCACTGCATTTTGAGGATGTGCCAGCCGATCCTCGACTACTTGTTCCATTGCTATCATGAGCCGTAGTATAGAGCTTCTCACTGCTAAATTGCAATGAGTTCTTATTTATGACGTAATATCTCTGCTCTCAGTACAGCAAGCAATAGCATAGCCAAATTAGCGCCAACACCTTACAATAGAGAGCATGTATCCTGAAGCTTCCGACATTTCCGCGCTGATCGAGCAGGCGCATCACATCGTAATTTTGCAAGCCGACAATCCCGACGGCGATTCGTTGGGCAGCGCCCTAGCTCTAGAGGGTATTTTAGGCGATATGGGCAAAGAGCCTTACCTGTATTGTGGCGTCGACATGCCCGCTCACTTGCGCTACCTGCCCGGCTGGGATCGTGTCAGCAACGAGCTGCCTTCAGGCTTTGACCTGAGCATTATTGTTGATACCAGCTCGATCAGCCTATTTGAGCAGGCCAAAAAGACCGGTGACTTACAGCGCGTCAGCAGCAAGCCAGTGGTCGTGCTCGACCACCACCAGGAAGTCGAAAACAGCTTAGACTTTGCCAAAATTGTCTGCAACAAACCGGCCGTAGCCACCGGTGAGATTATTTACGAGCTAGCCAAGCAGCTTAACTGGCCGCTCAACCACGAAGCCATGTACGCCATTGCCGTCAGTATTTTAAGCGACAGCCTCGGCCTTATGACCGATGCCACCACGGCCCGCAGTATTCACGTCATCGCCGAGCTAGTAGAGCAGGGTGTAAAACTGCCCGAAATCGAGAATCTACGTCGTGCCCTAAACCGTAAGAGCCCGTCTCTCACGCGCTACAAGGGACAGCTGCTACAACGAGTGGAATACCATGCTGACGACCGTGTAGCTACCGTTACAATCCCCTGGGACGAAATTGAAAAGTATAGTCCCGAGTACAACCCGTCGGTGCTGGTGCTGGATGAAATGCGCATGACCATCAACACCGCCGTAGCTATTGCCTTTAAGGTATACAGCGACGGTAAAGTCACCGGTAAAATTCGCTGCAACTACGGCTCTCCGGTGGCGTCCAAGCTGGCCGAGCACTTTGGCGGTGGTGGGCATCCCTACGCCAGTGGTTTTAAGATTCAAGACAAAACACCGATTGCCGATATTAAAGCTGCCTGTGTGGCCAAAACCATCGAGTTATTAAACAACCTGAAGCAATCCAATGAAGCTGTATAACACCCTCACCAAATCCGTTGACGAAATACTGCCCCAAACGGCTGGTAAAGTTAAAATGTACACCTGTGGTCCCACCGTGTACGATTACGCCCACGTAGGTCACTGGTTTACCTATGTTCGCGCCGACCTCCTAGTACGTGCCCTGAAAGCCAACGACCTTGAACCAACCTGGGTGATGAATATTACTGATGTTGGCCACTTAGTTAGTGATGCTGACGACGGCGAAGACAAGCTCGAAAAGGGCGCCCGCCGCGAAGGTAAAACGGCTTGGGAAGTGGCTGAATTCTATGCTAAAGATTTTTTACACGAAATGCGGCAGCTGAACATCACACAACCAACTCATATTGTTAAAGCCACCGACCACATTGCCGAGCAAATTACCCTGATTCAAACATTAGAAACTAAGGGCTACACCTACGTTATTGACGATGGCATTTACTATGACACCAGCAAATTTGAGCGTTACGCCGACTTTGCGCAGCTTGATTTAGATGAGCAGCAAGCCGGTGCCCGCGTCAGCTTCAATCAGCAAAAGCGCAATGCCAGCGATTTTGCCCTGTGGAAGTTTTCACCTAAAGACAGTCAGCGTGACATGGAGTGGGATAGCCCGTGGGGTAAGGGCTTTCCGGGTTGGCACATTGAATGTTCGGCCATGAGCATGAAGTATCTGGGCGACACCCTCGACATCCACACCGGTGGTATTGACCACGTACCGGTACATCACACCAACGAAATCGCCCAAAGTGAAGCCGCTACTGGTAAGCAGTTTTCGCGCCACTGGATGCACTCTAATCACGTGCTGGTCGACGGCGATAAAATCTCTAAGTCACTTGGCAATGGCATCCGGCTTACCGATCTAGTAGAGCAGGGCATTAGCCCAGCCGCCTTCCGTATGTTGGTGCTGGAATCTCATTACCGCAGCCAATCTAAGTTCAGCCTAAACGGTGCTCAAGCCGCCCAAGCGCGCCTCAAAGACCTGTACGCCATGGCCGCGCTGCGCTACCAGCCACGCGCTCACGCCAACGATGGCACCACCTTCTCGTTCCACGATGTAAAAGCCGAGGTCACGGCACTGCTGGCCGAAGATCTGAACACACCCGGCGTGGTGGCTTACTTAAGTGATGTCAGCAAGCAAATTCAGGCCGTGCTGTTGTGGCACAAAAGCCTGCCCCACTTTGAGACCATGCTCAGCGACCTAGACGAATTACTGGGGCTTAATCTAAGCAAGGTAGCAGATATTACTGCTGGGCAGAAACAACTCATTACTGAGCGCGAAACCGCTCGTGGCAGCAAAGATTGGGGCCAAGCCGACAAGCTACGCGACGAACTACTCAGCCAAAATATAGAACTACGTGACACCGAACAGGGTGTTATTTGGTCGTACCGATAGCCGAGTTAATTTCGGCTTTGACGGTTGGGGAGTTTACCAGGTTCTTAGAGCGCAAATACTCCAGCAGTATCACGCGAATACAGCCAGCCACTGGGATGGCTACCAGACCGCCAATGATGCCGCCAAAGCTGACACCAACAATGACCGAGGCAAACACAAGCAATGGGGACATGTCGGTAGAGTTAGCCTGAATACGTGGCTGAATAAAGACATTCTCGATTTGCTGATACGAAATGTAGTACAGCAGGATGATCAGCGCCGCCATTGGCGAAGTGAAAAGGGCAACCAGCGACACAATAATGGCACCAATCGTATGGCCAACCATCGGGATTAATCCACAAATAAACACAATCACCATCAGGCCAACGGGATAGCTAATACCAAGGACAAACAGGGCTGGCGTAATCAGCAGTGCTGCTAAAGCCGCCAGGATGACTTGGCCGTTGACGTAACCCTTAATAACCCGGTACATGTCTTTGGCTAGACGCCGGACGATGTCTTTGCGACGCCGTGGCACCAGTTCGTGGAAGAATTCCAGGCGACGGGGGCCTTCCACCAGCATCATAAAGGTCAGTACCAGTACGGTTAGCACGGTGAACACACTGGAGCTGACGCCCTTGATGCCCGTAACCGCTGTGCCAGCACCGTTTTTCAGCCGGTCAGACAGTTGAGAAGAGAGGCTGTTCACTTGGTCTTCTAGGTTATAGCGACGGATTAAGTCACCGACGGTGCCTTTTTGGTCACGAACGTCTTCGACAAGTCCCGGTGCGGCATCGACTAGATTCTGGGTCTGTTTGGCCAGTGGCGGTACAAAGCTGGCCACAAAGCCGCCAAGCAGTACAATCACAATCAGAAAGGCAATACTGGTTGCCCAAGCTCGATTACCGCGCGCCCGACCAGGGATGTGCTTAGCCAAAAAGGCCACGGGGGCGTTGAGGGCCAGCGCTAAAAAGAATGCCGTTCCAATAATTAGTAAGGCGTGAGCAGTCAGGCTGAGGGTTTTTAGAATAAAGATAGTGCCAACAATCAGCAGGACAGTTTTTACAAATGTTTGAGTAGTTATAACCAGTTCGGTCTTCTGCAGTTCTTTAGATGAATCAGCCATACCAGTATTATGACTCACTACGGCTATTTGGTGCAACATCTTGGTACAGTTTGAGTAATTTAGCGCCAACGGTGGCGGCATCGTACTGTTTTGATTCTTGGTCGCCCCAGGCAGCATCGGCGGCGCGCAGTGATTCGTCGGTTAAACGCTCAGACAGTTTTTGGGCCAGTGCGTCGGCATCTTTGGCTTTGAATAATTGGGCTGGACGAGCGCCAAGCACCGATCGGTATCCGGGGTTATCGCCACCTAGAACGGCTGCTTTACCGCTAGCCATGGCTTCTAGCAGTACGATGCCAAAGCTTTCGCCACTACTGCTGGGAAAAGCGGCGATGTCGGCAGATGCCAAGTAGCGTGGCTTGTCGGCTTCACTGACGCGACCAGCAAATTCCACAATGTCTTCCAGTTTATTGCGCAGTACGTAATCATGCAGCGATTGTTCCAGCGGGCCGCCGCCGCAAATTACCACCCGAAAGGCGGGGTACTTACGTCCGTCACTCACCAGTTTATAGGCCGCCTGCAACAGCGTCAGGCAACCTTTGCGTTTAACCAAACGACCCAGGAACACAATAGTTCGGATACCGTCGTCATATTGTGGCAGCGGTTTGGCGCTATTAAACCGAGGATAGTTAAATACATTAGGGATTACTTCGGTGTCCAGGCCAAAGGCTCGCTTGGCTAAATCAACCGCTGCCGGTGACACGCTGACCATGGCGTTAAAGCGGCCCAGCGAACCCGACCAGCGTGACCATTTGCCCAGCAGCCACGCACCGGTGGTGGCCAGCTTGGAGTAAGGTGCCACGTGGAAGGCCCCAACTACACTGGTAGATGGCGGTGCATTCTTAATAATTCGGCCGGCCATCAGTGGATGATATGGTACCTGCACATGCAGCACATCAAACTGCTCGGCTTTGAGCACCGCCCGAATACGCTTGGTGGAGCCCCACAGCGGAATTGACAGGCGATTGCCATTAAATTGGACTTTTATATTGCGGCTGAGGCTGTGCACATTGGGAATATCAGCCCGGGTCGTTTCGCCTACCAGGTAGTGAACTTCATGACCCTGCGTGGCGTAAAAAGCCGCCAAGCTGAACATGTACTGCTGGATGCCATCGGGATTGTCGAGCGTGTCATCAAATACGAAGGCAATTTTCATAAGCTAGGACTTTTGGCCCTTGAGCGCTTTTTTGTATAGGTCAATGTAGGAATCAATGATTTTGGGATAGGCAAACTGGTTAACGTAGGGCTTCGACCAGTCCAGCCATAGCTTTTGCAGCTTGGGCTCAGTGAGCATGACATGCATGCGCCGAGCGAACTCGCCCGCATCGCGCGGATTCACCAGCGAAAGCTGGCCAATGCCGTCCATCACATCGTCGTAACCGGAATTATTGCCAGCAACAACTAAGTTACCGGTAGCCATGGCTTCGAGCAGCACCAGGCCGAAGCTTTCACCGTACAGGGCCGGTGAGCAAAATAGATCGGCCTCAGCCAGCAGCTTCATTTTTTGGGCGTGGGTGACGTAGCCCTTGAAAGTAACATGCTTGATTTTTAAATCTTCAGCCAGCAGCTCGAGCTTTTCTTGATCGGGGCCCTTACCGGCAATAACTAACTCGACGTCGGGATCTTCGGCTTGTAGTAGGGCAAAAGCTCGCAGTAGAAACTTCACACCCTTACGGTTTTCTAGCCGGCCAACGAATAGAATAGTTTTTTTGTCATTGGGTGTGCGTTTGTGGTCGGTCCAGGGATAGCGCTCCAGGTCGACACCGTTGGGGATCATGTGAATCGGACGGTCAGTGAGGCTGCGCAAATAGGTGGCCGCCGGTTCTGACACGGCGGTAAATTCGTGAATATACTTCAGAATTGGCACGGTGTAGGGCGTCACTACTTTAATAATTGAGCGGCTCATCAGTGTTTCGGGCAGGGCGGCATGGAAGGTAGCAATGTTAACCGATTTTGAACGAGTCAGAATTTGACGGCTAAGCACCGGTACCCAAGGTTCGTGAAAATGGAGCACATCAAATTTTTCGTGCTCTAGTACCTGATCGATGGTTTCGGGGTCAACGCTGGCTGACACCGTTGGTACCGTCTTCATGGGCGAGCGAAAATCGGCTCCGCCACCCAAAAAGATGGTGTGGGTAGTGTCCATATTGCTGATGTCACGGGGTTGCGGAGTGATAATTCGAACTTCGTGGCCGCGACCCATTAAGTCAACTCGCATGTCGTGCACAATTTCTTGCACAGCGCCACCGCGGTTCATGTTATACGGGCATACGAGTCCGATTTTCATACTCAGGCTAGTATACCATTGACGCTTCGGCTAGCCGAAGCTTATGGTTTGCGACGCAGCACTTTACGGAGGGCCGGCGGTACCATAATGCTCATTTCCTGCTTGTTGCCCAATACGCTGGGCGTGTGGGCGTGGCTCTGCATTACACCTCGGTCGTAGTCGTTAAACACCACGCGCATATGCTGCTCGACGAACTGGTTATTAAAGTAGTGATCGCCGCTAGACGAAACATGCCAGACTGGCAGATTGATAGTATGCTGGCAGTTGTCGAGGTTCAGGAACTCACTAGTGGTCATCCAGTGCGTACGGACGTCGTTGGCTTGCCATAACTTTACTTCAAAATCCATAAGGGTATCGAACTCGACGGGGTTCATTTCTAAAAAGCGGCGCTTACCGGCACCTAGGCGGGCGTAAATATTACGAATCACAAACTTGTTAAGTGCTGCGTAGCGGACTGACCAGGCAACAGGGTGCATGGCAATAACACGCGTGGCTTTTACGAGCACCCGACGCTTACGGGGCGTGAACAGGAAGTCATCGCGGTGCATAAAGCCGACCAGGCTGACCACCAAGTCGACGCGCTTGGCCATGTCGGGGTACTTTTGCAGCATGCGGGTAGCCACCACGAAACCAAATGAAATGCCGACAATGGTAATTCGGCGGCGCTTGTAGGTGAGTTTAATAAAAGCTGCTAGGTAATCAGCATAATTATCGATAGTTGGCGGCCGGTGGATTTTGGCAAAACTGTCCATGCCACCAAAACCAGGCAAATCGGGCATAGTCACACTGCCAAACTCTTGTAAGTTCTCGACCAGACCCCACCAGCGCTCCAGCAGGGCGTGGTGACCGTACAGTAAGAGCATTTCGCGCTTGGCGGTTTTGCGGACGGCCGGAGCCTGCAGCATGCGGCCTTTGAGGCCATTCATATTAAGTGGCCGGATGTATTCGGCCGGTTCGTGAACTACTTTTTGTGCCATAACTTGTAGGTACTGTATCTAAAAACGGCGCTACCGACAACCCGCTTTAGCTGTGAATGATCACCGGCGTGCCAATGGGAGCCCAGTCGTATATCCAGGCAGCGTCGCTGGGCACCGTGCTAACGCAGCCATGGGAGCTGTTGATATTGCCAAAATAGCTGGTCGGACGCCAGTAATTGCCGTGAATAGCGTAGTCGCGGTAAAAGTAATTGACCCAGGGCACATTGGGCTGGAAGTACTTGGTGCCGTCAACATTATTGCCGCGCATATCTTTTTGGGTGTATTTGGAGTAAATAGCGTATTTGCCGGTAACAGTTGGGGTTTTGGGCGCGCCGGCGCTGACCAGGAAGGTTCTAATCAGCGAAGTTTTTTCATAGGTGTACATACGTTTATTGGTGATGTCGACCTCGATCCACTTGTCATAAGCGTCGGTGCTGATGGTCTTGTACGGCGAGAAGCTAACCGGCAGGGCAGTCTGCACGCCTTTGCCAGCCAGTACATTATTGGCCACATCGGTAGCGATGGCCTCTTTACCAGAAATATCAACGCCGTTCACGCCCGGAACCAGGACTGATCGCGTGCCGTCATCATGGGTGATTTCAATTTGGTCACGGGCGGGATGCACGCTGGCCTTAGCAATCTTATTAATGTATTCCTGCACCTTGCCGCTATTAATGTCGATGTCGACTTTTTTGGCTTTGGTGTCGGGTGTCAGCTCGAGCCAGCTGGCAATATCATTTTTGGTTGGAGTAACGGTTTTTTGGTCAATCTTAAAGCTAATGGGCTGGTTGAGTACCTGTTCGAGCTGGGTTTTGGAAGCTGCTAGCTCCTGCGAAGTAATGGCCGGATTAGTCGTAAGGGTGTGGATTTTGAGATTTTGGGCGTTGAGCGCTGCTACGTGATTAAGTAGGCTAATTTGTGGATTCTCTAGGCCATACTGCTTGCCAGTTACGGCATCTTTGACGGTGACTTCGCCGTTCGCAATGCCGAGCGTGGCATCCTGCGAGGGCTGCACTGTGGCGGTTACTTTAGTGGCAATAAAGGCATGGAGCTTTTTGGCGTCAGATTTGAGTGCCAAGGGCTTGGTAACCGGTCGCCACCACATAAAACGCTGGCCGGTGCCGTGCTGCGCGGCCCGCAGGTCGCTAACAGCTGCTGGGGTGTCTAATTTGAAGCCTACTTCGCTCAGCGGGAACTTTTCGCTGTGACCGTCAGTGTATTGCATGGGTAAACGGTACGCTGCCACGGCAGCATTCAGCTTGCTGACAAGTGTGGTTTCGGGGCCGCCGAGCGATACCCGCTGGTTGCCAACTTGGGCTTTGCTAAGATAGGGACCGGCAGTCCACCATAGGCCGACAAACAGCAGTAGCCCAGCGGTGCCAACCAGGGCCCAGCGGTACTGCAGCAGTTTTTCGGATAAGCCTGGTTCGTGCTCTTCGGGTTCCAGCGGCTGCTTGAGGTGTAAGCTGCCAGGGCGCGGCTCAGTAGGCTGCGCTCCTATGTTATAGAGCAACCACCCGGTTAGCTTCTTAAGTTTGTGTGACTCCACTTTTTATGTCTCTACTACTTGTAGTGAGTATAACATCACGCAGGTAAAGCACAAGCGTATTTTGCCCAGCGATTGCTTGCTAGCCGGTTTTAGTATAGAATCAATCTGTTAATGGGGCGTGGCCAAGTGGTAAGGCACCAGTTTTTGGTACTGGCATTCGGGGGTTCGAATCCCTCCGCCCCAGCCAAGCAAAAGAGAGTAGCAATGCTACTCTCTTTTGCTTTGTTCAGGCCGAGGGCTACTAGAACTCCATTGCAAAGCAATTGGGGTGCGGTGAAGCGAGGACGCGCGCAGGAACTCGTTCCGAGCACGCCGCAGCGGAGAAGCGAAGCGCATCCCTCCTTTAGCTACGTAATAATTTTTACTTACAAAGTAATTCTGAACCGGTATATTTGCCTTACTGTTAAAAAGTGCTGTTAGAGCAATATTCAGATTTACTTAAAGGGAGAGTTAGACTATGACCGAGCAAGTCCAGCAAGTTAAACAGGTTGATCCAGATGGCTCAGCCAGCGTGCGTACTACAACAGTCGCCGACGAAAACGTAACACGGGAAGAGCCGAAAAGCTCCATTGCCGCAAGAGTAGTGTGGTTTATAGCTGGCATACTAATCACTTTGCTAGCCTTTAGATTTGTTTTAATACTGCTAGGCGCGAACCGCGGTAATACATTCGTTGACCTGATCTACACACTAAGCTATCCCTTCGCCGCGCCGTTTTTTGGAATATTTGGCTATGACCTACGCTACGGCGTCTCCCGAACTGAGCTATCTACGTTAGTAGCCATCGCCGTCTATGCGCTGGTCGCTTATGGCATTGCCCGATTACTGACCATTAAACAGCCGAACTAAGCCACCTATTTACATGCCAGCTCCCAAAAAATTACGCAGAGTACGCTCTGCGTTCCTAAAATTGTATATGCGCTATGCTCGCCCCCACATAACACGGCGGCGGCTCAAAGTCGTATTGCTGGTGGGGATTGCGGCCTTTGTTTTACTCCCGATTGCTACGTATGCGTACTACGCCCGCGACATAACAAACCGCGAGCGATTAATGAACCGCAATAATACCGGCATTATTCTCAATGATAAGAACGGCACGCCATTTTACAGCTCGGGTATCATGAGTTCAAGCGACGATATACCCCTATCAGCCATCGCTGACGACTTAGAAAAGGCAGCTGTTGCAAGTGAAGACAAGGACTTTTATTCACACCACGGGTTTTCAATTAGGGGTACGGTTCGTGCCTTCGTTGGTAATACTATGCACCATGGCATGACCCAGTCAGGCGGCTCAACGATTACGCAACAGCTGGTTAAAAATAAGCTACTCGGTTCAAAGCGTAATTACATTCGCAAGTATCAAGAATTGGCGATGTCACTTGCCGTTGAAAGACGCTACAGCAAGGATGACATTTTAGACATGTATTTGAACTCAGCATACTTTGGGGATGGAGCTTTTGGTATCAGTGACGCCGCCCATACGTATTTTGGCAAGGATCCGTCTCAGTTGAATTTAGCGGAAAGCTCAATGCTCGTTGGTTTATTGCCAGCTCCAACTAGCTACTCGCCCATAACTGGTGATCCGAATAAAACTAAGCAATCTCAACGAAATGTGTTGCGTAAAATGCTAGCAACAAACGTCATCACGCCAAAGCAACGTGACCAGGCCTTAGGGACAAAGCTCACTTACTCAAACGACGCCCAAAAAGGCGGCTCGGAATATGCTCAACATTTTGCAGGTATGGTCATTGATCAAATCGAGGCAAAATACGGTGAAGAGCGTGTCAGGCGTTCCGGTTTCCAAGTCACCACCACACTTGATCTTTCTAAACAAAAATTTGCCGAGCAAGTTATCCGCGAACAGATAGCTATCACTGCCCCCAAAGGTGGCAAAAATGCCGGTTTGGTGAGCCTCGACCCTAAAACTGGGAATGTGCTAGCCCTGGTGGGGAGCGTTGATTATTACAATAAGGAGTTCGGCCAGGTCAACATGGCTACAGCCCTACGGCAGCCAGGATCTAGTTTCAAGCCAATTTATTATAGTGACGCAATCGATCGTGGGCTTATCACCGCTGCTACCCAACTCAACGACACGCCAAGTACGTTCGGTGGCACCTACACGCCACACAACTACGATAACCGCTACAAGGGAATAATGCCGGTACGCAACGCGCTCGCCGAGTCAAGAAATATACCGGCAGTTCAAGTCATGCAAAAGGAAGGTATCGCCAACGCGGCTGACGCTGCCAAAAGAATGGGTATCGACTCGGTAACAGATCCTAGCAAATACGGGCTTTCATTAGCCCTCGGCACGGCAGAGGTACGACTCATTCAGTCAACCAGTGCATACGGCGCTTTTGCCAATCAGGGGCAACATTACGACCCGATGTTATATACCAAAATATCTGATAAGTATGGGTCTGAGGTTGCAAAACCAAAACAACCAAAGCCGCAAAAAGTACTGAGCCCTGAAGCTGCCTACATTACCGCATCCATACTCTCGGACACCTCCGCTAGAGCCCCGACATACGGTACCAGCTTGAACATAGCGAATAAAAATGTCGCTTTAAAAACGGGCACTACCAATGATAGCCGCGACGCCTGGACTATTGGCTTTACGCCTTCAATCGTAACCGGCGTTTGGCTTGGTAATAACGAAAATAAACCGATGATTGGACTGGCAGGCGGCAGTGGAGCTGGTGCTATTTGGAAGCGCGTTATGGAGAATTATATAAACAGCTCGCCGCGTGAAGAGTTTGAGAAGCCTACCGGAATCGTGACGATGCAAATTTGCGTCGGCTCATACAATCGTACCGAGTACTTTAAAAGTGGTACTGAGCCAAAATCAAGTTGTGCCTCAAAAAACAAAGCCGACACAAACAAGTCCGACCGCAAGCAAGAGAACCAGGATGAGAAGCCTAAAACAGATACTGGTGCGGGCAGCAATCGGCCAGAGGACGCTAAACCGAAGGGTAACGGTCAAGACAGCACGGCCCCCACCGACCCACAACCAACCACTGACCCGAGTACCCCGCCGGCAAGCGGTGGAGGTGGCAGCGGTGGCGGCACAACAACACCTCCACCATCAACGACACCTTAGCGCAATGCAGCCAGCAACTTTTTACTTACTGTTAAAATCATGTTTATCTGCTAGGCTACTCTAATGAATAAAGACGATTGGACCAAGCTGCCAGTATTCAAAGATGCCAACGGGCGCATTGCTATATGGCAACGGCCGAACATACCCCTAATAGGATGGATCCTATTTAAAGCAATCTCGTTACTGACCGACGACCAACACCTCAAACATGGCAGCGCAAGCATAAGCACGGCCTTTCTGTTCGTTTGGGCTTACTTAGAAATAACCAAAGGCATAAACTATTTCCGACGGGTAGCGGGCTTTGTTGTTTTATGCGTGATAGTCAGCGGTTTCTTTAGGTCATAGACCTAAACTTAGTAACCAGTGAAGTGATCGGTCTTTATGCTCGCCTTAGCGACACCGATATTACGTAGGTAGCGCTTGGTCGCGTCCACCATACCTGAGGGGCCAGAGACATAGACAAGGCGTTCGCTAGCATCCGGAATCAACTGAGTAATTAGTCGCTGGTCAAGTTTGGCATTCATCACCCATGGCGGGGGGCTTTTCTCGTTGCTTACGATTGGGATCAGCTTAACCCCTAGGCTTTGCGCGGCGCGAAATTCTTGTAAATATGCCAGCTCGGCGGTGACCGGCACCACGTACAGAATAA
This sequence comes from Candidatus Saccharimonadota bacterium, assembly GCA_028286405.1. GTDB lineage: Bacteria > Patescibacteriota > Saccharimonadia > Saccharimonadales > UBA4665 > JAGQNO01. The sequence goes on along the minus strand of JAQBRP010000017.1, from coordinate 3,713 downwards.
TTATGTCGCATGGTAAATTATTATCAACCAGGTATTTCACCATACTGCGGAACGGTGTAATACCTATACCCCCAGCAATAAACGCCAACTTATCACTTGAGTTGGCGTCAAGAGTAAAATTACCCGCCAGCTGACTGGCGTAAATCACATCTCCAGGCCGTAAACGCCACAGCGTAGTCTTATAGGCGCTGGCTGCACTATGATACTTGACGCCGATCTGGACATTGTCCTCGGTCGGCGATGAGGCAATCGTAAACATACGGCGATTGCCACGACTATCATATGGCACCCCGGCCAGGGTCCATTCCATGTATTGACCAGGCATGAAGCCAAAGCGACGCTCGGGCTGAAACACATAATTGTAAACCTTATCTGATATTCTTTGAACTTCTTGCAGATGCAGGCGGACTCGAAACTTAGGCGACACAGCGAAGGCGTATATATTTCCGAGCAGTAAAGCGACTTCAGGATACACAATAAACGGACCGATACCCCAAGCTGTCACGTATAGCACGGCTACCAACACAGCAAATATAACTTGCTGATTCCGGCGCGGCGGCATGGTTGCCGGTTCGGTCAGCATGATTGTCGCCAAGAATAGTAGCGGGGAAGCCAGCAAAGCACCTTTCATTGCCACTACAAGGGGCTGTTGATGAATGGCTAAAAGCAGTAATTGCAAACCAACACTGGCAACGATAAATGCTACAAACAGGGGTATCATCCTAATTTTGCGAATAATCAAAAAACCCAGCACCAGCGTGAATGGCCAGAAGGAACTATTCCCGATCCACCAAGTTGTAGTTTGCAGTGCAGTGAGGCTAACCACCGCTGCTGCAAGCGCTGCCGGGTTAAAAATATGTTTGTTGTTCCACGAAAATAAGAACTTGGATGCGCTCGAGAGGGCGCCCGCAGTAATAAGCGCCAGCGCTGTTGGTATAGAATCGGCTGGCTGAATTATTAAAAACATAATCAGCGACGTTATTAGCCATGATTCGGAGTTAGTTGGAGCTCTAAAATAGTAGCTGCATGCCTTATCGACCACAAAAGCCGGAATTAACAGTAGGGCCAGTGACAATACCATATCGGTTGCGCTAAACGATAGCTTACCCATAAATGCAAAGACCATCGCCAGCGCCACATAGGCCAAAAGAACATACACCACCAAGCGGTACATGGTTATACGATCAAGAAAATCATCAATGTGTTGCATGTCTAGCGTTAAGCTTTGGCTTGATTGGCAATTTGCGCTAGGGCGTCGTTAAAACCCTGCGTGGTGTCAGAAGCACCGGAAATACGGCTCAGACTAAGACCACTAATACTCTTGCCGACGACTTGGCTTTTATAGCCGAATTCGAACTCCTGCTGATAGGCGGCAGAGTCACGATCACCCTCGCTATTAATAATCGAGGAATCGGTGATTACACCGTCTTTAATGGTCAGTGTCACCTTAATTTCTTCCTGGCTATGTGGCACATAATAGGCGCTGCCGGCGGAATAGGTACCATCTTTATAAGATGAAGTGGTGCTACTTGTACCGGTGGGGTTCGTACTCCCGGCTGTACTCGCCGATGACGTAGTGCCACCGGTTGGCAGAACCTGAGCAGTCCCCACGCCGTTTGCTACAGTCTTAGCTTTTAAGTGGTCGGCCAGCAAAACAACGCCCGCAACAACAAGCACCGCCACTATACCCCCAATAAGTTTTGCTTTTGATTGATCGCCATACGATTGCTGCATGTATGTTCCTCGTTTGTATTGATTGTTAATACAATTCTAGTGACCGTAGCTTAAGAAAAGCTTAATAATAGCTACAAATCAATTTAGACCGGGAGCCAAGCTAAAGTTCTTCCAGCGTGGGGATGAGTTGGCCGTCGATGATACCCATTTTAGTAAGGTCAACATCGACCGGCACGAGGTCTATTAAAGGATCCATAGAAATGCTAACAAGCTTTACCCGCACGTCATATTCGCGCATAGCATTAAAAATTTGTACCGCATGGCTGCCTCCAGCCTTGCTGCCTTCCAGCCACCCGTCCAATAAAATGACGTCGGCTTCGATGGCCTTGTCGCCGATTTGACGCACCAGCTCAAGCGCCTCTGCTATGTCACGGCCAGTCGCCGCCAGCTCATGGCGGCTGTCTTTGAGCTCACCTGCAATATACGCTTGGACAACGGGGTTATCTTCAAAAACTACTACCTTGAGGCCTGGTTTGGCTGCGTCTGCCATGTAGCTAGTAGTCCAACGTCCTGCCCGGGGATTTATACAGCCAGCGCCTAAATACGCGCTGGGTAAAAAATGGCATGAAAAAATAGGTCAGCACCGCCGGTGCGATGAGGGGAAACACCAACGACCTAAGCAGAATATTCCAATCGGCGGTGTGTGGAGAAACAACTTCACCAAGTAACAGGCTCAAGGGGTAGACGGCTATAAAAGTAACCACTACCATTTTCCACTTAGGCGGTGGCTTTACTGATGAGCCAGGAACTTCAAACCAACTTTCCATGCCGGTCGCCTTAGGACTCGTATGGGCAACGGCGATGCCCTCAAGCTCACTAACCCATTTGTTCCGCTCCGTGGAATGTAACCAGGAAAGCAAGTGCTCCTCCGTATCAAAACGCAGCACGCTATGGTAGGGTCCCTTACCGTTCGGGGGGCTGAGCGTAGTTACGCCCATATGCCCAGGCCAGCGTGATGCTGCTTGGGCGATGCCATGGATCCATTCCCGGAAAGCCGCTTCTTTTCCATCTTGAACTTCCCAGCTAAAAACAACCGTTAGCGGCCACGCTGATTTTTTTCGAGGTAGCTGAGTCACATACTTATTATAAACCGCTGAAGCAAACAGTGAAGCTACGAATAACTTACAGTCGTCCCGCTTAATTGAGAGCACAATTAGGGAACGGCGGTCAGTCCACCGTGATATTTAACAGCCCCGACAGGATGAGCATGACTAAAACCAGCGGCACGAAACATCAGCAGAATACCCAAAAGAAACTAATCAACCAAGACAACCGGATTGCTGCGCTCAAGAAACAAATGAGCTACTACAAGGAAATAACCGAAACCATCCGAGAACCGTTCATTATTCTAAACAAGAGTCTAAACGTCGTAACCGCCAACCGGTCCTTTTATCGTAAATTCAAAGTTACTAAGCGAGACACCGAGGGAAAGCGAATCTACGATCTTGGCGATAGCCAGTGGGACGCCCCGGAACTACGCATTCTGCTGGAGAACATCTTACCGGCTCATCGAGTTTTGAATAATTACGCGGTAACCCACGATTTTCCACGCCTTGGCTCAAGAACCATACTACTAAATGCTCGACAAATTGATGCCAAACAGTTGATTCTGCTGGCCATGGAAGATGTAACAATTCAATGGAAGCTAAAAGCCGATTCTAGCGAGGTGACCACAAACCTCATGAAGCAACGTGACCAGTTGCAGGGGCTTAATGATGCCAAAGAGGAATTTATCTCGCTAGCCTCGCACCAGCTCCGCACCCCAGCCACGGCAGTCAAGCAGTACGTCGGTATGCTGACGCATGGCTATGCCGGCCCCCTAACCAAGCCTCAACTGAAGATGCTGGGAGTGGCTTACAGAAATAACGAACGCCAGCTCGAGATAATCGAAGATCTGCTGCGGGTAGCCAAAGTCGATGCGGGCAAGATATACCTCGACAAGAAGCCCTGTGATATAGGAAAACATATGAATAAGGCTA
>JAQBRP010000019.1 GCA_028286405.1 Candidatus Saccharimonadota bacterium | reverse complement strand
ACCCTCGAAACCGGCATTACCATTAATGTTCCGGCTTTTATTAAACAAGGCGATCTGATTTCGGTCGACACCAGCAATGGTGCCTACCGCGAACGCGTAAAAGGCTAGACAGCCATGAAGCAGCGACTCGACCAGCAGCTAGCCGCTCGAGGGCTGGTGGCTTCACGCAGTCAGGCCGAGAGCTATGTTCGTATGGGCCAGGTGAAGGTTAACGGCAAAGTTGTCACCAAAACTGGTACACCAGTGAGCGAAACAGATAGTATTATCGTTACAGCTGAACAACAATATGTCAGCCGGGCGGCACTTAAGCTGGCCAGTGTGGCGCAGGTACTGAACGTAAAGTTTAATAACACGGTAGTTCTGGACGTCGGCAGTAGTACTGGTGGCTTCACCCAATATGCATTAATGCAGGGGGCCAAAAAGGTGATTGCGGTGGAAGTTGGTACCGACCAGCTGCATCCTGCTTTGCAGGGTGATCCACGCATTGAGCTACACGAAAAAACCGACATTCGTAACTTTACAACAGATCAGAAAATCGATGTCGTGGTGGCCGATGTGTCGTTTATAAGCTTGCGTGAAATCTTGCCATCGGTGGCCAAGCTGTGTAATCCAAAGACCCAAATTGCCGTCATGGTTAAGCCACAATTCGAGGCGGCCGTTAGTTCACTGAAGCACAAAGGTGTTATTAAAAACGACAAAATGCGGCGTGACATATTAAAAGATTTTGAAGCTTGGGCGCAGCAGCGGTTTGTAATTATTGATAAAGCCGATTCGCAGGTCAGTGGCGCTAAGGGCAATCAAGAGCGGTTCTACCTTTTGCGCCTCGTCCAATAAGTTCGAAAAGCGTAAGCATTTAAGCTACACTCTAGGATATGTATTTTGCGTCGAGAGTGCAGGCCGGCCGCATGTTAGCGAGCCGGCTAACAGAGAAGTATCGCTACGAAAACTGCGCGGTCGTTGCTTTGAATGATGGCGGCGTGGTGGTTGGCGCTCAAATTGCTGCCCAACTACACTGCGTACTGGGCATGGTGCTGATGTCTGAAATTACCTTGCCCCGCGAACAATTTGGCATGGGCAGTGTTAGTTCGGATGGCGGATTCTCGTATAACGCCGATTATTCACCGGGTGAAATTGATGAGCTACAGAGCGAGTTCCGCGGCTACATTGAAGAGCAAAAGCTGACCAAGCTGCACGAAATGAACGCTTTGCTGGGCAGTGGTGGTTTAATGCGCCGCGATTTGCTGACCGGCCACACCGTTATTTTGGTGGCCGATGGGCTACGGGGCGGGGCGCTATTGTCGGCTGCCGAACTGTTCTTAAAGCCAGTAGCCATTGAGCGGTTGATAATTGCCACACCGATGGCCGACGTAAAGGCACTCGATAAAATTCACATTATGGCCGACGAAATCCAGTGCTTGAACGTGGTCGATGACACTTTTGAGATTAATCACTACTTTGAAGACAACGATGTGCCCGATCACGAGACGGTGGTAAAGACCATCGAAAATATTATTCTGCACTGGAAATAGGCAAGCGTCACCCCTGTAAAGCTTGCAATTGTTATTGTTTTTGGAGTAAATTACAATATGTTGGCCAACATGAGACAGACGGCAGAACTGGTGGATGTCTTTAGGCGTCACGGCACCAAGCATACCTACAAGAAGGGTGACTATATTATCCACCCAGGTGAAACACCTTCGGGTGTTTTTTATATATATGAGGGCCTGGTGAAGGCTTATGACATCACTAAGTATGGTGAAGAAAACCTGCTAATCATTCGTAAAAGCCACGAGATTTTTCCGCTTATTTGGGCCCTGACCGGGGAAGAGCGGAGCGTTATTTACCAGACACTAGCCCCTACGGTCGTTTGGAAAATTAGCCGTGAATGCTTTGAAGATGCAATCATGAAGCACACCGCCGCCATGGCACCGATACTCGACATGGCAATCGAAATGTACCGCTTGCACAGTGAACGAATCCTCAACTTAGAATATCGCTCGGTGCGGGAACGCATTGTATCGTTCCTGCTTACCATGGCCACTCGCTTCGGCGAGCATACCGAGGAGGGATTGGTGATTGGCGTGCCGCTGCGGCACCAGGATATCGCCAGTTCAGTGAACGCCAGCCGGGAGACCGCCAGCCGTGAACTAGCCGCCCTGGAGCGCCGCGGGCTGATTGTGAACCGCCAATCGAGCATTACCCTAGTGGACCAAGCTCAATTGGAAGCTATACTCAACTAACAGAGATAGAGTCGCTCTTTTTGTGATGAAAATCGCGGGCAACATGTAAGCAATATTACAGGTTTTCTCAGGATTTGAACGTATGCTACAAATAGCCAAGGGAGGAACACGAACATGGTAGACGCAAAAACTATTCAGCAACAGCTTAAGAAGATTAAGTTTGGGGGTAGCCCCTGGAATCAGGCTGAACTACGTGAACTCCCCAAGATTATTCACGACGGAGAAGTCATCTCCGAATGCGTCAATGGTTTTTATGAGGGCGGTGTGGCGCTGCTGGTAGCCACCGAAATGCGTGTCCTGCTTATTGATAAGAAGCCGCTGAACTACCTAACCGTTGAAGATTTACGGTTCGACATGATTAACGAAATTGACTACAGTCACCGGCTTATGGGCGCTAGCATTACCATTAGTACCGGTAGTAAAACGCTCAAGTTCAACAGCTACAACCAACCGCGTCTGCGGCACCTGATCGGTCTCGTGCAGGAGCATATGTCAGCCGGCAAAAAGGAGCAGTCAGAGAAGGCCGAGAACCAACAGCAGCACCTCGAAGAAATCAACAAACAGCTGCAAATGTACCTGTTAGCCCAGCATCAGCACCTGCAGCAGCAGACCGTCAACAGCCAACCACCGGCGGGATTACTGAAGCCCGACCCGCAACTATCTGATTACCTATTTGCGCAACGTTTGCTGGAGCAATTCCAGCGCGATAATCCTGGAGCTGTGCCGCCAACCGCTAGCTTACCGGCTCCTGTTCAAGCTCAGCCTGTAGTTGCAGTACCCACGCCAGAGCCGACGCCAGTTACCCAAGCCGACCTAGTCGAAGATGCCAAGCGTGAAGTGTTCGGTAGTGACTCAGCCCCTAGCCAGCAAACCTCAGCAGCGCCACAAGAACCGAGTACTACCATTTTTAAGGGACTCGAGATTAGTCCATTGCGGATTGCTTACTCAAAGCTGCCAATGATGTTGCGCAACCGCAAGTTCGGCCGTCCGTCGTTCCATGCCCACAGCCAGCAGGAGCCAGGAGTACCAACCGTTGCAGCACCGAGCGGTACCTAATTACTTGCTAACGTTAAAACGAAATTCGACAACGTCATCGGGTTGCATGACATAGCCTTTGCCTTCGGTGCGGACTTTACCGCTTGCCTTAGCAGCCGTTTGCGAACCAGCGGCCAGTAGGTCCTGGCAGGCTACGACTTCGGCAGCAATAAAGCCGCGCTCAAAATCACCGTGAATAACACCGGCGGCTTGCGGTGCCGTAGCACCTTGCGGAATAGTCCAGGCCCGGACTTCCTTATCGCCAGCAGTCAGGTAGCTCTGTAAACCAAGCGTTTGGTAAGCAGCATGGATCAGCTGGATGAGCCCTGATTCTTTTTGGCCGTAGCTTTCCAGTAGTTCTTGGGCATCGGCTTCATCGAGGCCCTGCAGTTCTGATTCCAGCTTGGCGCAAACGAATAATGCCTGTGCGGGAGCCACCAATCCGCTGAGCTGCTGCTGTTTGGCAGTATCGGTCAGGCCGGCTTCATCGACGTTAAAAATGTAAATTACCGGCTTCATGGTGAGCAGCTGCAAGTCTTCTAGCCCCGCCAGCTCGGCCCGGTCCAGATTGCCATATACCGGCTTACCGCTGTCGAGCAGGTCATTAATTTTTTGCAGTTGGTCAACCAGGGGGCGTAGTTTTGGATTAGCACGAGCTTCTTTGTCGAGGCGGGGCAGGCGCTTGCCAACGGTTTGTAAGTCGGCCAGCACGAGTTCGGTAGTAATAACATCGATATCTTTTTTAGGGTCGTGCACTTCGTCAACATGTACCACGTCGCTGTCGTCAAAAGCGCGCACCACGTGCGCAATGGCATTAGTGGTGCGAATGTTGGCCAAAAATTGGTTACCCAAGCCTTCGCCTTGCGAGGCACCGGCTACTAGGCCAGCAATGTCTACAAAGGTTACCGTTGCCGGCTTAATCGGGGCGTTATTGTACAGTTTACTGAGGTCGTGCAAGCGGGGGTCGGGTACCGGGACAATGCCAGTATTTGGCTCGATGGTCGCAAAGGGGTAGTTGGCTGCCAGAATGTTGCTGCCGGTTAGGGCGTTAAACAGGGTGGATTTGCCGACGTTTGGTAGGCCGACGATGCCTATACTTAGCATTTAACCCAACTTTTCAACTTCATCTGTTAATCATAGCATATAGAGCGTAAAAACTTGCAAAAAACGTGAAAGTATGCTAATAATGTATGTAAGCTAAACAAAACAAAAATGTCAAAAGAAAATGTAACCACCCATCTAGAACAGCAGCCCATTCTTCCTCCTGAAGAAATTGGTGCTTTGGCGTTACACGGCGCATCAGATGATACCAACCCAATTGAAATCAAGGAGGTTCAGACAAAAGAATCTGACTTAGGTCTACTCTCAGCCGCTCAATACCGCGAGCGTCGCTCAGATACCTTACTCAATAACCCAGAGGCAGCTTTAGATGAAGAAACCGAGATCGCAAAGTACTTTGCTCGCCAGGAACAGTCATATGTTGATGAAATTAAAGGATTGGCTAACCTTAGCCGACCAATGAAACAATCCGTCAGAGCTGTCGTTACCCTGATTGGCTATAGTGAAGGCTCACGCATTAAGCACACGCTCGAAGAGTACGCTAAGCAGGACATTGACCCAAGTCTGTTTGAGATTGTTATGCTCGATAATCATCCTGAAGGCATACCCGATGATGGCACTGCAAGCGAAGTTGTCGCCTTTCAGCAGGAACACCCTGAGATATCAATTACTTTTGCACAAAAAGTCTGGGCAGACGGGGAGCCCGCTACCGTTGGCAATGCACGTCGCCATGCATTTGATATTGCCCTAGCCCGCGTATCGGCTCGTGATGCACTGGATGGTAGTACGGTATTAATTAGCAATGATGCCGATGCAGTGGCAGTGGCTCCTAACTACCTAAGTAGCATCATCAATGAGTTTGAGGCCAAGCCCGATAAAGATGGTTTAGTTACTCGCATGAACCTACCCGATGAGGTGTTGGCCAAGCCGAACGTCGCAGCTGGCTTCTTGGTACTGGGTGGTCTTGAAGAGAGCCTTGAAGAAGGAAGTGTTGAAGCAGGCCTAGGCAAAGAGCCAGCTACTTTCGTTGGTAGAAGTAGTGCAGTGCGTGCTTCTGTGTATGCAGCTGTAGGTGGCTTTAATCAGGATGCTGTTATAGCAGAGGATGCAGAACTAAGCTGGATGATTGCCGATGCTCGTAACTGGGACGCAGAAAGAGTGGTGCGATTTGACGACACTACAATTGTTACCGACCCAAGACGCCATTTAGACGCCATTATGAACAAGGTTCCTTTTAACCAGATGTTGTTCAACTTTCAGAGCCGACCTGATTTGCGGCAGATGAGTAATGATGAAATCCTAGACCAGATACCTGCTGCACTAGACTGGGAGTTATTAGAAGGCGAAGTTAATGATGGTTGGCAGGCTCAGTTCAGCGGCTACAAGCGCTTCGGTGATAGGTTTGAACCTCTGTTTAAGACTGCTATGACGAAACTTGGTATTGAGTATGAAGTTGTCGATGGAAATGTTGCTCTAAAGAATGTAAACGGGTTGTTAGACCTTTTGTCTAAGGACGGAAAGCCAATTGAAGTTGTACACTCTGAACCACGGGCGTACACGCCAGAACTGATTGAACAGCTAAAGTCTTTCTTTGGAGCCTTGCCAAGAGGGGTTATCGAAGCACGGAATTCAAGCACCGGCCGCTAGAGCTTAAAAGTTATCTCAAATGGTATTGTTGCGTGCTGCGCATACCGATTTGAAGTGAACTCATATCAGCCTATTATAACAGAGGTGGTTATTTATATTGCATACAGCATTATTGACAAATAAGCATAAGTATGATAAATTGTATTAAGTTTAGAAGAATAATATGTCAAAACAATCTCAAAACAACCCCGACTATATAGTCAGTAGAGTAAGCCTCCGCGAAGGCCTCCCACTCCCAAAGAGGTCTACTATGCGTAAGCTATTACAGCGTGCAGGTGTAGTGGACCCATCTACTACCGAGCTACCTGAGGAGCTAAGCCACGAAAGCCTGGGCTTAATTGAACAGGTATTACCTAAGATTGACGATGGCAAAATTGCGCCTATAGTCCGCGAATATCTAGAGGCTACAATTAACCCATTCCTCGCGAAGAGTACTGCACTCTATGAGACAGTAAAAAGTGGCATGAGTGATACGGAGAGAGCTCAATTAGAAGCAGCTAAGCCGTCTGACTGGATTCAGCTCGCCGATAGAGGTGAAGCGCAGGTGTACGCGAAGCAATCTGGGTCAGTTAAGCTCAGCACTGCTTCCGAGTCTTTGAACCTAGCACCGAGTCGTGCTTACAATGAACCTGAAGAAAATGCGGGTATGGAAGTGTACTACGGAGCCGAGGAAGCGGCAGTTACGACGAACTTTACTGTTCAGCAAATTACTTCTGATGGCGGTGACTCACTTAAGTTCTCTGCACGCGCCATAGGTGGCGGTGGCTACTCTACGACAGTAAACATGGGTCGCCTAGTAAACGGCTACCAGTCAATCAACGCTGCTATGGATCGCATAGCTCTCCAAGCAAATATCGAACTTCCTGAATACTAGGCACTCTATAAAAACAGTGCGCTCTCAAGTAGTTTGTATTTTTTCTTACTGTAATTCTAAATGCGCGGCACGAACCAATTTATCGGAGTAACCGCGATTGCCACAGTCGGCCGGTGGCATAGCCAATTTCAGCTCAAAAGGTAGTTGGTTTATAACCTCACCATGCCAATTTGAAGTGAGCTCATTGCTAATTATTATAACAGAGGTGGCAGGGGTGTGCCTAACGGACTAATTGATTTATTCTCGGATCGTCGGCAATCTCATCAATATCCTCAGGTGCAACTGGCATTTCGCCGTCTAACTCTTCGGGCATTCCTTCTTTTTCGAGCAGCTTTTCGTATAGCGGTGCTGCTTTTGCGGGGTCTAACGACTGCGCCTCGTCGGGAGTCAGTGCCAGTAGACCTTCGGCATCTTTAGGCAGTCGAATGCCTTCGTAAGGTTTAGTGGCAACAGACACGATTATTCTATCTGGATTGTCACGAACGAGGTTCTTAAACAGCAAGTCTCCGTGTCGTAAGTCTCCGCGATCTACAATAACTACATCGTCCCAGATGTAGTTAGGGGTTCCTTTGCCATGACGATTGGGGCGATATGTTTTCAAGCCGATTTCCAAATCTCGCTGCTTGTTTGGAGTAAAAGTCGCAGTTTGTATGTCCATATCTTTGAGGTATTGCGGGAGTACTTGTTCTAGTTGGGTTACGTCATCCATTGTCGGTAGTATAATTTGTCGAGACCTTGTGCCACTGCTAATACTTTTGAATAGATCGACAAGGGCAGTCTTAACCTCGGCTTTGTGAGCGCCGTCGGGTACGAGTTGTTCAAAGTCTATATTGCTCACAGTTTTTTCAATTGCAGCTATACGCAAAGCCGGATTACGCACATGGCTTTGCAAAATATCCTTTTCCATGCCTCTGCTAAGTAGAGTATCTACAATAACTTTTTGATGCCTCTGCATATCAGGTACATCTGCATACGCAATTTTGCTCAACATTTCAATCCCGTGCCCACTATCTATCAGACTCGACACACAGGTGGAGATGTCTTCAAAACCAAAACTTCGTGCATTAGCTACCACCCTCGTAAGGTTCCGATCACCCCTTGATATAAATTCCTCAGCAGTCTCAGGGTCAAGCTCTAAGTAGGGCAGGTTTCCTATCAAGTCATTGTACTGCCTAGCACCTAGTTCTCTCTGTCGTTTATTTTCTTTCTCTTCCCGACTCAGACTATAGCCAAAGGTATGGTGACGTTTCTTTTCTTTAAGTAACAGTGGGAGAGCCTGTGACCTATCATATTCAGAGAGTACGGCATCGAACAGACTCTTGTGGTCTTCGACGCCATGAAGCGCCATCATGTCGGCCACCCAGTCTCGTTGTTGCCTTATTTCTTCAATGCGAGGGTCTTTTTCGCTATCTACTTTTCCGATCCCACGATCAAATTCGTATATAAAGCGCAAATCTTTAGGGGACAGTTCGGCATTTGGATTATCGTTAACCTTATTGAAAATTTTTGTAACCCATCTCATGTCTTCGCGAGTAGTGAGATACTTTTCGCCGCCAGGTAGCTCCGCGGCTTTGGAGTAGGCAACATCGAGCATCTGAGGTTCTAGAACTTGTCCTGGTAAGATGCCTCTAATTTCTCGAATGCTCTTAGCGCCAGTGGCAATAGCCGCTCGGGGAGTTGTGTATTCACCATCTTTACCTACAGTGTAGTAGACCCAAAAGTCGCCAGACTTTAGATAATGCCCGGCAAAAGATTCACCGGCTACGCACCAACCTGTTTTCTCATTCAGAGTAGAGCTTAGCTGCTTAGCTGCCTCTGGGTCATCACTTCTTTCAAACTTGCGCCATGCACCGTCGACTGATTTGAGAAGTTCCGGATCAAAATAATCAAGTGAGTGCACGGCTTCGGTATAAAGTTTGGCAAACCCACGACTATCGCCAGCTTGCACCAGTTCATGTACTTTTTCGACAGCATCGGGATTAAACATAGGGTAGGGAGCAACTGTACCCTTACTGCGCTTAGGAAACGTTTCCTTATAGGGGTCGTAAGGCTTGAGTTTTGAAATTGAGTCCCAAACGTACGTCTTAAAGCCGCCAGGATAATCCGCGTTGTTACCGAGGTAAGTTGCCCATTCTTCCAGGCTGAATCGCTGGGCTGTCTGTAATTCTTCAATGACCCTCTCCCGCATTTCTTCGGTAAGGGTAATACCACCTTGTCCTTCGTCACGATATGTCTGGAGCATGTTATCAAAGTAGCTCTCAGGCACTTCTTCCGCTTCCATAACGTGCGCCTCAACTTGCCGCTCCATACTGCTTTTATCGCCGGTGAGTATGCCATCGTTGATATAGTTAGTGTCTTTTCGTAGGTTCATGTGGGCTGCAATTTTTCGTGCAGGTTCGTTCGGTATTTTATTACCTTGATCACGCAAATAATTTACAGAGTTCTCGACATCGGGTGATAAGTGTAGCTTTGAGTCTCGGCCGTGCAGAAATGTAGCATCCGATTCATCCTCTTGGCTAACGACAAGGTGGCCAAGCCCACGTTCACCCAGCACGCGGTCTAAATGGTTTTTCTTGAACGTTTGCAGCCCCTCATGATCCGACGGCCAATCTGCGCTATCTTGCGCTAACTGATGCCAGCCTTCGGCATGCTCTGGCGGCTGTTCTTCGATAGGGATACTGTTAGGTTCTTCGGGCATTTTTTATATTTGCGATTACTGCTTATATTATCGTATGAATACAACTAATTTACAATGCTTAAGATTACTCTGGTGACAGATTAAGCGTCTTGGCGGTAAGGTCAACATATCCATCAGAGTAACCACGACCACCTTTACCTGTAGGTGGTATTACTAGTTTTAGCTCAAAAGGTAGTTGGTTTACAACCTCACTATGCCGATTGATAAACTCACACTCACTTGTTATCTGTTAGGCACTGCGGGATATTTTACAGACCCCTGTTAAAAGTTGTGATATAAATTACGTTACTCTACAGCAGTATTTGCGTAGAGCGTGCGCTGAAAGCGCGAATTAGCCGCCAAGTTCCGAACCACAAGTTTGTCGAGCTTCACGGCTTTTTTACTTAACAATCTCAGTTTAAACTCACAGTTTTCGCAGCTTTTTAGGGTTGCAGCGAGGTCACCAGATTGGTGTGACTTGGCTGCAACCCTAAATCATGGGGAACGCTCTGGCTTCGGCCAGATCTTGCTAGCTGACGAGGAGTCAGTATGCGCAAAACACAGAAGGAAACCACGAGTCACCCAAACGACCGTGGTGGAAGAAGGATCCTCCGGTACGTCGCCGTTCCCGTCGCCGTACTCATCGCCGTCGCTGGCATCGTCGGCCTAGCCCCCTCCGCTAGCGCGTGGGAGAGTGGTGCAACAGCGAGCGCGGCGTGTGTCGGCGACAAGGCTGTCATCAATGGCGTCTTCGCAAACAACGAGGCGTCAAACGACAACAGCATGGACGTCGCCATGCACTACGGCAGTCTGACCGATGGCCCAAAGACAGTGGCTCCCGGATCTTCAGGGAGTTTCACCATCAACACGGGCCAGCAGTCACTCAGCTCCGGCAGCGTGACGTTCACTATGGCGTGGACAAATGGTGCTCCCGGCACCGACCAGGTGACGGCTAACTTCAACGCCCTCAGCTGTGCGCCGCCGGACGACGGTGACACTAAAAAGATCGCGTTCTGTCACGCCACGGGCTCGGCAACGAACCCGTACGTCTTCATCGAGACGAGTGTCAACGCTTTCTTCCAGGCCGGACACATCGACCACCCGAACGACATCTGGCCGGCCTTCAGCTACGTGAAGAACGGCGAGACGATCAACGTTCCGGCACAGGGTGACCAGTCGTTGCTTGCCAGCGGCTGTGTCAAGGCACCCGAGGACACGCCAGTCGCTCCGGCTGACGTGACTTTCAACGACGAGTGCGGTACCACCAACGACACCTACACGGTTCCGACCGTAGTCGAGGGGGTGCAGTACATCAAGGACGGTCAGCCTGTTGCTGCGGGTACCTACCCGGGCACCGGCACGGTCACAATTGTGCCGCAGGCGCTGCCGAACTACGTCCTGGCCCCTGGTACGCCCACCTCTTGGTCGCATGCCTTCACCAACGAGGACTGCACACCGCCGCCCAGCGCCGGTGACTACAACGGCACCACGTCCGGCACCTGCAAGGTTGGTACCGGAACGGGGTACGTCGACAAGGGCTTCGGCTCGTCCGTGACGTTCACCCTGAAGGTGGGCAAGAAGGGCGAGAAGAAGTGGGCGACCACCAGCTGGACGGTCGCTCCGGGCAACAACAGGGCCAAGTCCCTGCCGGGTAGTCCTGCTGACCAGGTGCTCTTGTACGCCAAGGGCAAGCTCATCAGCGCCAGTACCCTGAAGAAGGACTGTGGCAACCCGCCGCCGCCCGTCTGCCACAACTGCAACCCGACTCCGCCGCCACCCGCGGCCGAGTGCGTTCCGCCAAACAACACCTGGTTCGACACCAACCACAACGGTGTGGTTGACGCCGGCGAGTGTGTGCCGACGGCCACGGCCGAGACCGGTCTGGCTGACGACATCAGCAACCGCTCGCCCGGGTTGCTGGAAGGCAGTGCGCTGATGCTGGTGACCCTCTTCGGGTTCGGAGCATTGACATTGCTGCGCAGGCCTGGTCGACTGTCGCTGCTCAAGCGCCGGTGACACCTCGGTGGCGGATGGCAGTTGTCACGGTGGTGACTCTGGTAGGTCTGACGGCATGTTCGTCGGTTACTGACCAGCAGACATCGCCAACGGTGACGCCATCCGTCACCGTGACACCAAGTACGTCGCTGCCAGATCTGGGTATCACGGTGTTGCCGCGGCCTACGGCCTCGACGACATCTGCGCGCATCCCACCGAGCCTGCCAACCGGGTTGGATATCGGAGGAGCGCACCCCATTCACGCCAACGTACTACCGTACGATCAGCCAGGAGTACTGTTGCCGCCTGACGGCAATTACCACGATGTGTTCGTTTGGACGCTTCGCGGCCTGCCTGGTGATGGTGCGACCGATACGACGTATCTGTTCGGTCACACCTACAGCGGTGCTACCAATGGCGTGCTCGACAACCTACGCTACATCGTGTTCGACGATCACCATCAGGTGATCAAGGGCACAAAGTTGCACGTCACTACCAAGGCCGGTGAACTCACGTACTGCGTCAGCAATGCGTACACCGTGCCCAAGGAAGAGCTCCAAGATCAAACCCAAGCGGCCATCTGGGCCATCACGCCGTACGCCGTGCGTGGTAACTTCCTGGTGATCATCGCTTGTTTTTTGAGCGATGACGGTTCCGAACAGACGGGTGACAACCTGGCTGTCGTAGCCGAACGCTGCTAGAGAACTGCAGAGTTGAACTGAGATCACCCGGACGGGGCATTTGTGCTGGCATCCGCCGCATATCTGTCCCGTCCGGAATCTCAACTTATTACCTGGACCACCCCTGAGAGAAAAAGCTTAAGCTCTTGCTTTTTTCGACAAAACTTGGTATAATGCAGCTGGAATCACACCCGTGAAACCAAGAACTGAAATTGTTGTTCGGACTCCCAAGCTTTTTTCGAGTCCTGGAGCAGATTTCATGCTCTTTACACAATTCGGTTCAACCGCCACGATCGAAGGAATTGATTTCCATGAAGATTCGTAACATGCTGGCCCGTCCGGCCGTTGTGTGCGTTGCCGCTGTTGCCATGGTCAGCTCGCTGACTGGACTCGCTGCGGCCGACGACACCGACAACACCAAGCCGGTCGCGACCGCCGACGTGTTCAACGGGCTCTACGCCACCAAGACGTACGACCTCACGGCGAAGATGCTGATGAACGACACCGGCAACGGTGGCGTCCTGACGATCTGCTTCGTCTCCCAGCCCGAGAACCCGAACGTGAAGATCACCCTCGTCGACAACAAGGTGACGGCTAAGCTGCTGTCCACCGCCGACGGCCAGGTGGCTACGTTCACTTCGCAGACCTGCGAAGACGACAACACGGACAACCCCTCCGACCCGGTGACCAACACCATCAACGTCAAACACGTCTACCCGATGGTGGTCCACAAGATCCCTGGAGGGAAGAAGGTGGAGTTCACCAACAAGAACGATCGATCCGCCAAGGTCCGCCTCCGGTGGAAAGACTCCCCCGACGTTGTCGACATGGTGTTCACCGTGCCGGCTCACTCCTCGAAGGTCGTCCCGCGCAAGCACCGGCACCAGCGATGGGAAGCCTGGTCAGGGAAGCTCTCGTTCGGCTACGGCGACATCTACTGAGAAGTTGTCTCTAGATGATCCGTGGCGGTTAACCATGGTTGCCCTCTGGGCAATCCCCCGGCGGGACAGTTGACGCCATTGGCGTTCCAACTGTCCCGCCCGCACAACCTAGTATTACTACCGGCAGTCGCCGGTTTTTTTGTAAGTTTTCATTGGCCGCTAACTCTGGTATTATCAAGCTAATGGTTAGTTAGGTGATAACAGGGGTGAATGTGGATTCGGGCAAAAATCAAGAAGATCAAGCGCAAGTAGTCAGCTCCACGGGTGACGAGAGTAGTTCGCTTGGCGCGCGGCACCTTCCAACTTTTGCGTCGCTACCAAAAAAGTTTTGGTTTGCTCTGGCGTTAGTTTTGCTGATTGCTGGGGTTTGCGGAGCGTATTATTTGCATCGAGCAATACCAGAGGCGTCTGGGCCCAAGATTACGGTTAAATCCGAAACTCAGGTAGAGAATCAAGAATTACAAGCGTTACAGGCAGCGACTCCGGCAAATACTGCATCGCTTGAAGAAAAACTAAAATTTTACGATAAGCTATTTGATGCTCAAACAAACGTAGAGAACTACAAGGCAGCAGTTGCAACATTTGAAAAGCGCCAAGCTCTGAGCACGAGCGGGCTACAGTATTACGATTACTTTTCGGCCGGTCAAGACTACTGCAAGCTGAAAGATAAGGTCAGTGCCAGTAAGGCTTTTGAGAGTGTACGAGCAGTATTGCCGCCTGACAACCCGGAGACTGATTTTAAGCGGGCTGACGTGTTGAACTCAATTGACTTTATAAGTAAGGAATGCGAGTTATGAGACTAAGGCTGAAGTTAACAATGGGGCTTATACTCATTGCGGTGTTCACGATAGTGGGGTTGGGCATAGGGACGCAGCTTCATGTTTTTGCACTGGCGGATGCAACACTAGGGAGTACTTCTCCTTGGCCGGCTAACTCTGATTGGCCGGGGGATCCTAGCCTGCTTGATAACAGTGGTACCGTTCATGTGCACTACCTTCGAAAACAAGGCGTGTCTAACGGTTCTCAGCCTACTGTTGAGCTTAAGGCTTACTATCCAAGCAATCTTACTAATGGTGAATGGAATGGGCTTAATCTTAAATTTACTCCTGGAAATACGCTCAACGATGCTCACGTTTGCAATGTTGATGCCAGCGGTATGACTCCCGCACAAAAAAAACAATTTATCCGGGTATCGCTATCTACCGGAGGCCCGGCTGCCTACAACAAGACGTATTGGGTTTCTTACGACAACGCTTGCACCCAGCAAGATCATGATAATGCGGAAGATACCAATGCTAATAACGTTTTTTATGGTAATTACGGCCTACCCGCTAAGCCCGATGCCGACCCAGACACCAACAGATTCGTTGTTGATGTGGTCATTAGCTATTCAGTGGAAGTACCCCAAGGCGATAATGGTATTCGTTTTTTGGTGAAAGCTCCTAGTTCCAAGATTGGCCCCCTCGGTAGCCAAACCGGAAACACGAGCTTCTCGGTGATTGCTGATTGGAGTCTGAAAGACCAAAATAATATTACTGCGACAAGGATGGTCATCCCATTTGGTATGGCATGCTCTCGCACTACGGATGCCTCCAACGCCAAAGTGCGCATTTATGACGCTGACAACGGCTTCTTTACGCACACCGTTAAATTTAGGGTGAAGGATATGGACACCGGGAATTACGTACGTTTTAGCGATAAGGGTTCGGATAACGCCGGCCCGGGCACATTTGAGGACGGCCAGACTACCTATGTTCCACCTAACGGCTCGGGTAACGACGTGAAAACAGCCTGGGCAGTGATGGATAACTTCAAAGCCGGGGAGCATTATCAGATGGAAATCTACGGGATTGATACCCGTAACACGATTGACGTTGGCGTGCCAGGTGACCCCATTTTTGGTGTTATTGACTGTGGCTGGAAGATGAAGCCTACGTCAACTGTTAAAACGGCCACCACCGGCCCAGCCGCATCAGTGACTGCAGCGCAGGGCGAAACAGTGACGTTCGAGCACACTGCGACCAACATCGGTGCTTTTGATACGGCAGCCGATATTGATATCACAGCCAAGTGGGGAACCAGGGGCTTAATTACCAGCGGGAATGTAGTCACCGGTATTATTGTCAGTTCAGTTAGTCCGAGTAATCCGCTGGCCAACCAGTCGTATAAGGCGGACGAATTTGATCGTAATCACTCGCGAACCATTACCACAAAAATAATCATACCGAGCAACGCCGTAGATGGGGCAGAGTACTGTCAGTACTTACTAGTGAATCATCACTCTAATAAAGACAGCGCAAGTATATCGAGTGCTACGGCATGCGTTAAGGTGCAGCGCACTACACCCCCTTGCACTGGTCCAAACTGCGCGTTGCCGCGAACAATTACCATCTCACCGCAAGTAATAGCCGGCGGTGCGACTGAAACGCTGGCCCCAGCCAGCTTTGACGGTAAAGTAACCATTGGCAATTTCCCCAAGCCCGAGCAGGGTGGCTGGGGATATAGTGAAATGGCTACGCAGCTGACGGCAAACCAGGTGTATGGAGACCTAGTCACCGCAGGTACAAGTCCAGCAAAGACTAGAACGGTTTACACCTGTCCAAGCGGCTACACTCCTACGACGACAACGACCAGTCCGCATAACTGTACGAAGAACACTGTCGTGACCATACCTGCTACTAAGGGCAAGGATGGAAATTATTCCTGCCCAAGCGGCTACACAGCCAAGGGCACCGGTGCCAGCAAGACGTGCAGTACAACAATAGTTTCAACAGTTGCTGCTACCGGCACAACGCAGTATCAGTACACCTGCGCCGATACCGGTGTGACGAGTGCTTGGAGTGCGAGCAGTACGCCTCCAGCTTGCAAGAACAAATATAGGTGCCCAGGCGGCGCAACTATTGTTGGGTCGAACGCTACGGAGGGCTGGTACGCCAGCGCACCCGCCTGCAATGCTTGGAAGTGCCGATACCCCGATGCCACTCAAAAAAATCGGGTAAAGGCACCTTTGTGCGACTACCGCTGCAGTGGTGGTGACGGGGACCCCGCCTACAATGATACGCGTGGCAACACAGCCGGTAGTGGTGACCTGCGCTGTTATGTGGAGCCAAAGTTTACGATGACCTGTAGGTGGGATACTGGGGCGACTACCACCGAGACAGTGGTTTACGGCAAGTCAACGTATTGCACCGCTGGTACGAGCAAGGCCGCCGGCTTGATTGGGCCACCGGGAGTGTGTGCCACACTGAGCGTCAACCCGCTGATTTACTCAGCTTCATGGCAGAGCAACCCGCTACCTGGGTATGCTTACGACCCAGTCACTAGCAGCTACCGCCAGATGTATGCCTGGGGCTGGAGCATTGGCAGTGACACAGATTGTAGCGATGTGGTCGGTATGCCATACGTTAAGGTCTACGGTGGTGATGTGCGGGTTGGCGGCGGTGTCGGCACAACCAAGGATCAAACCTGTGAGACTAACACTAACGCTATAATCCGCACCTATGCACGCGGCGATGCTACTGGTTCGGGCGCTCAGCACGCCGCTATTGCTACGGGCGTTATCACTCAATTTGTTTCGGGACAGTACAAGAACAGGGTAGGTAGTGGAGCGAACCCGACCAACGCTGTCGGCTCGATGCCCAAATCGCTGTCGTTCGCCAACACCAGCGACACTGGCGCCTACGGCGGTAGCTATAGCGGTGCGGGCATACCATGTGCCCATTATCTTGATAAGCTTCCAGCAAGCGCCAACCAGAGGACTATTACGCCTACCGATGACCCAACCTTTACCGGTCGCCCTGTAACTGCTGCCGATAACGGGGTGTGGCATATTAAGGGCGATGTATTTATCACTGGCGATATCACCTACGCTGGCGGCATCTGGCTCAACAGCAGTCAAATACCGCTGTTCCAAATGGTGGTTGAAGGCAATATATATATTGCCTCGGGTGTGAAGCAACTTGATGGTCTGTATGTAGCGCTGCCAAATACCCTGCCAGGTGAAAGCGCCGGCGGTGAAATATTTACCTGTGCCTCGGCTGTCAGGGTGCCAATCAATGCCGCCTTCGATGGCCGCTGCAGTAAGCAATTGGTAGTGAATGGCGCCTTTGCTACGAGTAAGGCCGTACGGTTCTTACGAGATTGTGGTTCGCTGGTTCGTTCCACCGCAGCTGAACCCACTGTGTACACCGGTGGTACCGATGCCCAAACCTGTACTCCTGGCGCTACCAACCATGCGGCCGAAGTATTCAACTATACCCCCGAGCAGTGGATACGTGGTTCTGGCGGTGCGCTGCCCAGTACCTACGACTCAGTCAGCAGTATGCCCCCGATACTCTAAAAAACAGTTGTCCAACTCCGTAGTCCTTATGCTATAATCGACATTAACATGAGCATTTTGAGTGGGGTTAGTAATTTCTTTGGGCTGGACATCGGTACCAATGCCATCCGCTTGGTACAGCTGAGCGGCACGGGCGCAACCAAGTCACTGGTAAAGTACGCCTACGTGCCTCTGGACAGCAACATTGCTATTAGTGATTCCAAGAGCGACCAGCAAAAACTGATGCAGATTATTAAGAATCTCCTCGACCAATCCAAGTTAAGCACTAAGAACGTGGCTGTCGGCTTGCCATCGCAAAAAGTATTTACTGCCGTTGTTGATATTGACCGCCTGTCGCAAGAAGAACTGGCCCGCTCTATTTACTTGCAGGCCGATTCGCTTATTCCGACCCCGATCGCCGAGTCTAAGCTAGACTGGGCATTGCTTGGTGATTCGCCGGCTGACAAAAGTAAGGTTGAAGTACTGCTTACCAGTGTTACCAATGAGTATGTTGAGCAGCGTTTGGACATGCTCGAGTCGATTGGCCTCAATGTGATTGCCTTTGAACCAGATAACCTGGCGCTAGCTCGCTCTATGCTGGCCGCCAGCCAGCAATCGGCTCAAATGGTCCTGAACATTGGTAGCAAGTCGACCGATTTGGTTATTTGTATGAACGGCGCACCGCGCTTAACACGCTCCATCCCAACTGGTATTGAGGCGATCATTCGTTCTGCCACTCAGAACCTGAACGTTGATGATAATCAGGCCGAGCACTTCATTTACAAGTTCGGCATGACCCAAGACAAGCTGGAAGGGCAGGTGTATCAGGCAATCCTTGGCACCGTTGACCTGCTAGTGGCCGAAATCGACAAGTCGATTAAGTTCTTTACCACTCGCTACACCGACGTTAAGTTAGAACGCATTGTGGTGACCGGTGGAGCATCTACCATACCATCATTCCCGAACTACCTGGCCAACAAATTTGGTATAGAAATTGAGATTGGTAATGCCTGGCGTGGTGTGGCCTATTCGTCCGATCGGCAAGATGAACTGTCGGCCATTTCTAATCAATTTGGCGTGGCTGTAGGCCTTGCGGAGCGTGCCGAATGATTCAATTTAACCTGTTACCCGACGTAAAACTGCAGTACATGCGAGCCGAGCGCACCAAGCGGTTGGTGGTATCGATTGCTTCGACAGTGACCGTGGTGTCGCTGATTATATTAGTAGTGCTGTGCCTGGTTGTCTTCGTATTCCAAAAGAAATACATGAATGACTTGAGCAGTGATATTACTACCTACAGCAAGGATTTGCAGGCTACGCCTGACCTAAACAAGATTCTGACTGTCCAAAATCAGCTCAACAGTCTCACCGATCTACACAAACAGAAACCCGACCCAACACGCCTTTTCCCGTATATCAAACAAATTACGCCAGCCGATGCCAGCATTGCATCACTGACCATTGATTTTGAAACTCAAACCATGGTCATTACCGGTGCTGCCAATTCCTTGAGCACGGTTAACAAATACGTCGATACCCTGAAGTTTACCGAATATAAAAAAGACGACCAGACCACCAAAGCCTTCTCTGAAGTTGTTCTGGCCACCTTCGGTCGAGCCGACAAGGGAGCCAGCTTTACCATTAACCTCAAGTTTGACCCAGTTATCTTTAGCAATACCGAAAAAGTGACGCTGTCGGTACCCGACAAAATAACCACTCGCTCTGAAACCGAAAAACCAGGCGCTCTGTTTGAAGCATTAACAGGGACCACTAAGGAATAATATGGCCAAAGTAGAACTCTCATCCAAACGACTGCAGATAAGCAAAGCTAATTTGTATATGGTAACCGTGGTATCGATTGCCTGCTTTGTATCGATTTTTGCACTGACCGCCTCCAAGGCCTTACTTAGCCAGCGTGGCTACCAGGCTAAGGTGATTAGCCAGAAGGTAACCGCCAAAACACAGCTCCAGGCCAACCTGAAGGCTCGCGATCAGCTAGTTTCGCAGTACAAGCTGTTCGTGGGCAGTGGTACCAACATTATTGGTGGTAGCAGCACTGGCACCGGTGATCGCGATGGCGACAGCGCTAAGATTATTCTTGATGCATTGCCCAGCAAATACGACTATCCAGCGCTGGCTACCAGCCTTGAGAAGCTAATGACGGCCAGTGGGCTGTCCATCGGTAGTATTACTGGTACCGATGACGAACTGAACCAGAGCGGCACCGGAAATAGTGGCACCCCAACCCTGGTAGATATGCCATTTGTGATTGTATTTGATGGTCAATCTGCCAATACGCAAGATTTCCTGTCGGTGTTGCAGCGCTCCATTCGTCCTATGCAAGTCCAGCAGATCACGATTACCGGTAGCGATGCCAAGCTGTCGACCAGCATTACCGCTAAAACGTATTACCAACCAGAAAAAAGCTTAACTATCAAAAAAGAGGTAGTGCAATGAAACAAAAAGACATCGCCCTTATCGCTGTCGTAGCGGTGGTCAGCATCGTGATTGCGACGCTGGTATCTAATTTTGTGTTCGGTTCCACCGGCTCAAGAGAGCAGGAGGCCGAAACGGTCGACGCTATCTCGGCGGCCTTCGTGCAACCCGATAGTGCCTACTTCAACAACCAGTCAGTCGATCCAACCCAGATTATTCGAATCGGCGATAACTCTAACCAGGCACCATTTCAGCAATCCGAATAGCCGGAGGACGTAATATATGAGCGTTCTATCGGATGCCACTCGGTCGCAAGTAGAAGAGGAACTCGTCACTGACGGGTTGTTAACGCTCGATAAGCTCCATGAACTGAAAAATAAGGCCGCTCAAGACAAGCAGCCGTTCTTTTCGCTACTTGTACAAGAGGGGCCGGTGACCAACGAGGATCTTACCAAGGCAATTGCTTCGGTTACTAAAGTGCCCTATGTAAACCTGCAGGACGCCCGCATTCAAGAAGATGTGTTGGCCCTGTTGCCACAAGAAATTGCCGAGCGCTACATGGCTGTGCCACTGGGTGAAATGCAGCACCGCTTGGTGGTGGCCATGCTCGATGCCGACAATGTGCAGGCCGTAGACTTTTTGTCGAACAAAATTGGCCGACCACTCAAGGTGTACAGCGCCAGCGAAGAAAGTATTCGTCAGGTGCTACGCCAGTACGAACAGAATATCGACAAACGAGTCATTAACGACTTTACCGATGGCCAAGGTACCATGGTCGACGAGCAGGGGGCCACCGTACAGGCCGGTTCCAGCGAAGCCATTAAAACCATCGTGCAGGACTCGCCAATCAGCAAGGCACTGTCGGCCACTCTGGAGTACGCTGCCAAGAACCGAGCCAGCGATATTCACATTGAGCCACTCGAAAAAGAGCTAAAAATTCGCGCCCGCATCGACGGGGTGATGCGTGAAATTCTAAAATTACCGAAGTCGACTGAAGCACCGTTGGTATCCCGCATTAAAATTCTGGCCGACCTCAAAATTGATGAGCACCGTATTCCTCAGGATGGTCAGTTCACCGTGAAGGTGGCTGGTAAGGACATTGACCTGCGTATTGCCATTTCGCCGGTGGTTTGGGGTGAGCAGGTAGTTATTCGTTTGCTGGATAAGTCTGGCACTACGCTGAAGCTCGAGAACATGGGCTACACCGGCCGAGCACTACGAACCATTCGTAAGGGCCTCACCCGACCAAACGGCATGATTTTAACCTCTGGCCCGACTGGCTCTGGTAAGTCGACCTCGCTGTACGCCCTGATTAACGAAATTAAGAACGACTCGATTAACATCGTGACTCTGGAAGATCCGGTCGAATACAAGATGGACGGTGTTAACCAAATTCAGGTGCACCCCGATGTGGGGCTGACCTTTGCTACCGGCCTGCGGTCCATTCTGCGTCAAGACCCCGACGTGGTGATGGTCGGAGAAATTCGTGACAAAGAAACGGCCCAGCTGGCCGTCCAGGCCGCCCTGACAGGGCACCTGGTGTTTAGTACGCTGCACACCAACTCGGCGGCCGGTATTCTGCCGCGGTTGCTCGACATGGGCATTGAACCATTCCTGATTGCCAGCACCGTGCACACCGTAATTGGCCAGCGGTTGGTACGCCGGATCCCTGAAGAATCTCGTCAAGAATACCAGTCTGACAAGCCCGAAACAGAGGCCATTCAGTCAACCTTGGCCCGTTTATTGCCGCGAACGGCCGAAGACGTGGCCAAGGCGGCTGAAGACTTAGGCTACGAAAGCTTGCCACTGGTAAACCAAAACGCTTATACTTTGTATAAGGGCGTCGATAGTCCTGAGGCACCAGGTGGCTTGCGAGGCCGAATGGGCTTGTACGAGGTCTTTGAGGTTTCAGAACAAATTCAAGATTTGATCCTCAAACAAGCAACCAGTACCGAAATTCAAAAGATGGCTCAAGCACAAGGCATGGTGACCATGCGTGAAGACGGCTATTTGAAGGCACTGGCAGGCTATACTTCGCTAGCTGAAGTAAACCGTGTGGCAGCAATCGACAGCGCATAATACAAGAAAAGGGTAGGGGCATGCAGGGACAACCGCGAATCGAAATTTTACTAGAAGAAGTCATTAAAAAGAAGG
This sequence comes from Candidatus Saccharimonadota bacterium, assembly GCA_028286405.1. Classification (GTDB taxonomy): domain Bacteria; phylum Patescibacteriota; class Saccharimonadia; order Saccharimonadales; family UBA4665; genus JAGQNO01. Next base: position 8,209 of record JAQBRP010000019.1, on the reverse strand, counting down.
CTTCTGATTTGCACTTGCAAGTCGGCTTGCCGCCGATGTTGCGGGTTGATGGCTCGTTAACTCCAGTAACTGGTGCTGATGTACTCACCGACGAAATGGTCGAAACGCTGATTTTTGCCATCCTCGACGAAGACCAAAAGCAAATTCTGCTCAAAGATAAAGAGTTCGACTTTAGCTTCTCGTTTGGTGACCTCGGCCGCTTTCGTGTAAACGCCTTCCACGAACGCGGTAACTTAGCGGCCGCTCTGCGTTTGATTCCCAACGAAATTTTGACCGTGGAGCAGCTTGGTCTGCCCGAAATATTCACCAAGTTCTCTGATTACCCCCGCGGCTTGGTGCTAGTAACCGGCCCAACTGGCTCTGGTAAGTCGACCAGCCTAGCTTCGCTGATTAGCAAAATTAACACCGAGCAAGCCAAGCACATTGTTACCATTGAAGACCCCATTGAGTACACGCATACCTCCAAAAAGTCCGTGATTGTGCAAAGAGAAGTGCACTATGACACCTACAGCTTTAGCGCCGCCCTACGGAGCGCCCTGCGCCAGGACCCCGACGTGGTACTGATCGGTGAAATGCGTGACCTAGAAACGATAGCTAGCGCTATTACCATCGCCGAAACCGGACACTTAGTGTTCGCTACGCTGCACACCAACTCGGCAGCTCAGTCGATTGATCGTATGATTGACGTCTTCCCACCGCACCAACAGCCGCAAATTCGTTCACAGCTCAGTAACATTTTGGTAGCTATTTGTTCCCAGCGTCTGGTACCTAAAATTGGCGGTGGTCGCGTGGTAGCTGCCGAAATTCTGGTCGGCACCTCAGCCGTCCGTAACATCATTCGTGAAGGTAAAACTCACCAGCTAGACGCCGTTATTCAAACCGGCGGTGAATATGGCATGCAGAGCATGGATAAGCACCTAGTCCAGTTAATCCACGCCGGTACCATTAGTTATGATGAGGCTCGTAATGTGGCGATTGACGTTGAAGAACTCGATAGGTTAATGAGAAACTAACATGCTTTCGTACTCCTACACAGCGCGCGATAGCGCTAGCGGTAAAAAGGTAAAAGCGGAAGTTCAGGCCGAGAATGTTCAGGCTGCCACCAAGCTGATTCAAGCCCAGGGCTACACGCCAATTGATATTAACGTTACGGGGGCCAACAACCCACTTTCCCGGCTTAAGGGCAAGGTGAAAATCAAAGATAAAATCTTATTCTCGCGCCAACTCTCGACGCTCATTAACGCTGGCTTACCACTGGTGCAAAGCCTTCGAACGGTGGCCGGTCAAACCCAGAATAAGGCCCTCAAAGCGGTCATTACTAGCATTATTGCTGATATTGAAGCTGGTTCGGCATTGTCAAAATCGATCGAGAAGCACCCCAAAGTCTTCAACCAGATCTACATTAGTCTGGTGGCTGCCGGTGAAACATCGGGCACGCTCGACAAGGCGTTGGAGCGCCTAGCTTCACAGCAAGAAAAAGACGCCGAGATTATGGGCAAGGTGAAGGGCGCTATGGTGTACCCGATCATTGTGCTGGTTGTTATGATGGGCGTCGTCGGCTTTATGATTGTTAAAGTGCTGCCCCAGGTTGAGGTACTGTACGAGGGTATGCAGGGCGCTGAACTGCCACTTATTACCAAAGTACTGCTGGCGGTTTCGCACGCTCTGATTAGCTTTTGGTGGATAGCCATCATCGTAGCGGTTTTGGCTGGGGCGCTGACCTCGCGTTGGGCCCGTACTCTTACCGGCAAGCGGGTGATCGACACCTTAAAAATGCACGCCTGGCCGATAGCCCCGCTCTTTATGAAGCTTTATATGGCGCGATTTGCCCGTACTGGTACGACACTGATTTCCAGCGGCGTACCGCTACTACAAGTATTAGAAATTACTGCTGCCGCCATCAACAACGTCAACATCAGTGCCTCGCTTAACCGGGCTGCCGACAAGGTGAAGGGGGGCAAGGCATTGTCTGAAGTGTTGCGTGGCGACCCCAACTTCTTGCCGCTAGTGCCCGATATGCTGAAAATCGGTGAACAGTCTGGCGCTATGGAAGAGATGTTGGCAAAAACCGCCGATTACTACGAAAAAGAGGTTGATGAGCAGATTAAAGCAGTCTCGACCATTATTGAACCAGTGCTCATGGTGGTACTCGGCGTGTTCGCCTTTATTATTGTGGCTGCCGTATTACTACCAGTGTACGGTCTAGCTGGAAAGAGTGTGATCTAGTTGGTCTTGCATTTTGCAGGGGTAGGCAGTACCATTAAAACCATAAGCATATTTAATATCAATGCAAAGGGGGCATTTGCAATATGTTAAACAAGGTAAAACAACGAAAACAAGAGGGCTTCACCATCATCGAAGTCCTGATCGTACTGGCAATTGCCGGTCTGATTATGCTGGTAGTATTTATGGCAGTTCCAGCGCTGCAACGTAACTCACGCAACACACAGCGTAAGAGTGACGTTTCAAGTATTCTTGGTGGCTATCAAGAAGCAGTTAACAACAACGGTGGTGCAGTACCAGCTAACTACGCTGCTTTCTCTGACAACTTCAAGTCAGGTCTTTACGACAAGACAACTGACGTAGACTACACCAAGCAGGCTGCTGCCGTCACCGTCACGACTGCCTTCACGGATAACAACAAAGTGTACGTCCGAAACTTTGCTAAGTGTGCAACACCTACGACACTAGATACTAATCCTACTTCTAGAAATGCTGTGGCAATTTACTTCATCGAGAAAGGCTCCGGAGCTCCTACGCTTCAGTGCCAAGACATTTAGTCTGAGCTCATGAGATAAAAACAGGCCGTTTAGGCCTGTTTTTATATGGTAGGATAGTGGTAATGGTTATTCTTGTACTAATTGTGTTGGGGCTGTGCTTGGGGAGCTTTGCCGGTGCTACGGTATGGCGACTGCATCAGCAGGCCCTGCCAGCTAAAAAGCGGGTTGCTTCGGTAAAAGATCTTTCAATTACAACCGGACGCTCCATGTGTCCGCATTGTCAGCACACCCTGGGTGTAGGGGATCTGTTGCCGCTGGTGAGCTGGCTGATGCTACGAGGCCGCTGCCGGTACTGTAAACAGTCCATTGGCTGGCAGGAGCCGCTCATGGAGGCTGGTACGGCCGTCTTGTTCGTGTTGTCGTATCTGTTTTGGCCATTTGCCTTTGACGGTCGTGGTCTATTTCTGCTTGGCTGCTGGCTATTGGCAGTGGTGGGACTGGTGGCGCTGCTGGTGTACGACCTGCGGTGGATGCTACTGCCCAACAAAATTGTGTTTCCGCTGATTGGCCTTGGGGTAGTGCAGGCGGTAGTGGTCTGTATATTCTTTGATGGGGGCATTAGTTATGCCCTAAACGCCGCCGCGGCGGTGATTGTTGCCGGGGGTATATTTTGGCTGCTGTTCCAGGTGTCGGATGGCAAGTGGATTGGCGGCGGTGACGTCAAACTAGGTTATGCTCTAGGACTTTTCTTGGCTCGGCCATCGCTGGCCTTTTTGATGCTGTTTACTGCCTCCATCCTGGGTGTTGTTGCAGCGCTACCGGGCTTGGTGGCTAAAAAAGTAACGGCTACTAGCCGCATTCCGTTTGGGCCGTTTTTGATCGTGGCAACCATTGTCGTTATGCTGTTTGGCCAGTCGATCGTGGATTGGTATGCAAACTTCGTACTGCAGCTGCCCTAACAGATTATTTTGCAACATGCTTATGGTATACTGAAGCCATATGAAAAAGGCTGAGGGTGGCCGTAGTCGGGGCTATACAATCTTAGAAACGATGATCTTTTTGGCTGTTAGTGCAGCCATGTTTGTGAGTGCCATGGCCTTAATTAACGGTCGACAGCAACGAACCGAATTTACAGCCGCCGTTCGTGACTTTGAAGCTGCCGTAAACGACATCGCCAACGATGTATCAACAGGTTACTACGCTAATGCCACAGCCACCGGTGAACGTATCAACTGCGATGTCAGTGGCAGCGGTAACATTCAGCTCAAGCAATCGGGCAGTGATACGCAGGGCAAAAGCCTAGGCTGTATTTTTATTGGCAAAGCGGTGCAATTCTCGCCGGCCGACACTAGCCGGGCACAGTACAACATTATTAGCTTGGTGGGCAAGCAGTACAAGGGTGGAGTTCAGGGCAATGGTGACGTGGAAAACCTCGACCAATCAACCGTCACGCCCGTGGCACCGGCCGATGGTGATCCAGCTAGCTTTCCCGATGCCACAATAAGCCAGCGGATCGGCGGTGGTGTAACTGCCGAGTGCGTGTTGTATAGCAAGGTTCCCGTTACACCTGCTTCGCCACCATGCTCTGTTAGCCCGAGGGGGGTTACGTCTAGCGGGGCCACTGTGCCGATGGCGTCGATCGATACGGTAGCTTTTATCACTACTTTTCATGGGTTGAACTACCAAGGTACCGACAAGGAAAGTGGTAGCAGCCAAGTCAACCTGGTCGTGCCAAAAGCCAGCTACAGCATTGATCGCGCAACGAAGACTGCTATGACAACCTTAAAGAGCTACACGCAAACCAACACAGAGACTAATCCAGGTGGTGGCGTCTACGTTTGTCTGCAGAGCAATGGCAGCAACCAGTACGCGCTGATAAGTCTGGGGGGTAGCAATAGCCGCTTTTCATCAAACACCACCATACGGGGCGGAAGGTGTTCATGATGCGTCGTTTACGCAGCAGTGCTGGCGATACGATTGTTGAGGTGTTGATTGCCATGGCAGTCGCTAGTGCAGTATTGGGCGGTGCCTACGCGGTGGTGAATCACACTCTAGCCAATTCTCGACAGGCCCAAGAGCACGCTGAAGCGCTTAAGATCGCCCAAGGCCAGGTTGAGCGTATATCAGCCCTGGCGACCACTAATCTAGTCGGTTTAACTAGCCCGACTACCAAGTTCCACTGTGTCAAAATTGACGGTTCATTGGCCAACCTTGGTGCCATTAGTCAATTACCGGCTGCAGACACCGATACTAACTACACGACGGGTTGCCGAAACCTGGGCTCGGTAAATTATCGAACGGCCTTCCAGTATGTTGCCTCGGCCGATCCGGTTAAAAGCTACTTTAAGGTGTATGTAAATTGGCCAAGTGCCGCCGGTAATGGTGAAGACCAGGTGACACTGGTATATAAGGTGATTCGATGAAGCAAAAGCCTAGCGCCGGTTTTACCATTATTGAGCTGATGATTGCTACAGTGGTGTTTTCTATTGTGCTGCTGACCATCTCAGCAGCGATTATTCAGATAGGCCGTTTGTACTACAAGGGTATAACGAGCGCTCAGACACAGGAAGTCACTCGCTCAGTAATCGCTGGCATTACAGACTCGATACAATTTAACAGTGGCCAGAACATCGGCGCTGTAAACCCTAACGCGGACGACGCTTCAAGCAAGGCTATCTGCATTAACACCCAGCACTACAGCTATAAGCTCGGAGTACAGCGAAAAGATAAGCAACATGCCCTGGTGTTACATAAAGTCGATAGCGGCTGTAGCGCCACACCAGCCCAAGATCTTAGGCCGAATTCAGCCACGCCTATCGAGGGCGATGAATTACTGGGTGAGAATATGCGACTGTCTAAACTGTCGGTTGATTACGACGCGGCATCGGATATGTATCGGGTGACTGTCGGTGTTGTATATGGCGACAACGATCTGCTGTGTACGCCCGATATACCCGGGAGCTGCGAGGATACAACTGAACTTAGGAATGACGACCAGATTTTGCCTAACGCCGGTACCTTGCGCTGTAAAAATATACGCTCCGGCACGCAGTTTTGTGCGGTATCAGAATTGAGTACAATGGTTGAAAGGCGGTTAACACAATGATCAGGAATAAAACGACCAATGAACAGGGAATGGTGTCGATAGTTGTAACCATTATCCTAATGTTGGTCATTAGCATTACGGTACTGAGCTTTGCCCAAATTATCCGCCGCGAACAGCGCCAGGCGCTGGATAGCCAGCTCAGTAGCCAGGCCTTTTACGCAGCCGAAAGTGGTATTAACGACGCCCGTACCTACATTAAAGAGCACTATTTGAGTAAGGGCCTAGTGCCAGATGATAAAAAAGCCTGCGCCGACGCAGGTGACCCAAATTATCCCCCATCGGCTATACCAATGACGGTCGACGGCGCTGATACGACCTATCCGTGTCTGCTTATCACTGGTAATCCAAAGTCACTGGTGTACGACGTTTCGCCTAGTGCCTCATCGCGGGTGATTCCGATCGACACGCACGGTACCCCAATAAAGACAATTGATCTGTCGTGGCAATCGCCCAGCCAGAGTGATCCTATAGCTAATTGCCCAGCGACTGTCTCGCCAGACTTGCCGAAGGCTGATCTGCCGCCAACCAATCCGGCAGCCTGGAAATGTGGCTTTGGCATGATACGGATTGACCTGGTCCCAGGTGAAAACATGACGCGCAATGGCCTGATGGCTAGCACGTTTACTGCCTTTTTAACCCCTGTCAAGCAGCCCGGCACGAACAGCATATCCTACATCGGCGGCGATAACATTTATACCGGCGGAACAGCCAACCAGAGCGCCCGGCCAGCGGCTTTTTGCAACACCGATGGCGCTAGTGCACCAACCTGTAAAATAACCATCAAGGATCTGTCAGCTTCCAAATACTACGCTCGCGTGTCGGCCCTATATGCTGAAGTGAAGGGCTTCACCGTGGCGGCCAATGATTTTAGTGCCAAGCCATCAAATTTGTATGGTGCTCAGGTAGTTATTGACTCAACCGGTAAGGCAAATGACGTCCTGCGCCGCATACAGGTGCGTGTACCACTAGTTAGCGATACTTTGCACGCTGATTACGGCATTCAGTCTAAAGATTCACTGTGTAAGCAGTACCAGACCTACCCATCATCGGCATATTCACATACGACCAGCTTCTGTACTAACTAAGTGACGTTACGGTTGTGGAACTTTTGGTGCACTTCTTTGAGATGCGGGTCAGTCACGTGGGTGTAAATCTGCGTGGTGCTGATGTTGCTGTGGCCCAGCATGGCCTGCACCGAGCGTAAGTCGGCACCATTCATGAGTAGATCAGTGGCGAAGGAGTGTCTCATGGTGTGCGGACTGACATGCTTGGTAATACCAGCCAGCAGGGCATAGCGCGCCACCAGTCGCTGTACACTGCGCACAGTAAGGCGGTGGAAGTTGCCACTGAGGTCGACTTTTTTAGTGCCGCTGTAGCGCACAAACAGGGGCCGGGTAGTGTCATCTCGCTTGTCCAGGTAGCGCTGCACCCAAGTGGCAGCTGCCTCGCTAATAAAAATGGGTCGGTCTTTTTGACCCTTACCACGCACCATGAATTCCCGTCGCTTTAAGTTAATGTGATCGCGGTCCAGGTTAGTCAGCTCACTGACGCGCAGGCCACTGCTAAACAGCAGCTCCAGGATGGCGCGATCACGTGAGCCGGGCAGGGTGTCCAGGTCGGGTTGATCAAACATACGGGCTAGCTCTTCTTCGTTCAAAAAGGTGACCTGCTTGCGCTTGGTGCGGGCCAGTTCAATTTTATCGGCCGACAGGGCTGGCATGTTGCGCTTGGCGCAAAACTTTAGAAAGCTGCGCAGGGCAATCAGGTGGTAGTTCAGCGTGCTTTTACCGAGTTCGTCAGAGGTGTTAGTACCTAATCGGTTTAGCCATAACCGCCATTTGCGAATCATTTCGGCGTCGATCTCTTTGACCTGAATGTCGCCGGCAAAGTCGACCAGCCGCGTTAAATAATGGTCGTAATTTTGAATCGTTTTTTGGGAGCGGTTTTGCTCAATCTCTAAATATTCTAGAAAGTCGGTTTTGGCTTTTGCAAACTGCATACGCTTATTATAGCGCGCGGACGCCGAGACCGTTGCCGTTTTAGAGTTATATCATCTATGCTATTATGATAGCTTATGTGATATAACGGAGAAACCATGGACAGTGATTATTACGTGAAACTTGCCATTGAGCAGGGCGATGAAGAGCTACGCCAACTCGTGGAGGGGATACAAAAAAAGCAAAAGCCCACCTCTAACAGGGAACAGACTGATTTTCTGCTGCAGCTGATTGTCTTACGCCACCAGTCTAAGCTGAGTCAAACGGAGCTCGCTAAAAAGGTGGGCATGCCCCAGTCGAGTCTGGCGCGCATTGAGTCGGGCAAGAATAACCCGACGCTCAAAACGCTGCTCAAAATTGCTACTGCACTTGGTTCACGGGTAACC
>JAQBRP010000014.1 GCA_028286405.1 Candidatus Saccharimonadota bacterium | reverse complement strand
ACGCCAAGCGTAACTGCTAGCAGCACGACCATGGCAACTTCAAAGGCCGGTCCATGACCGGCGTTGGGCAAGCGGCCGGCCCGAATAGCTCGGTCGGCGGCCCGGTAACGGCTGTAACCGATGACTGCCACAATAGCACCGGCTGCTAAGACGCCAATACCGACCAGTTGATGCCCTTTATGTACCTGCATGAGCACTAAGCCACCGGCGAGTACGGCTAGGCTGGTGCGGATCCAGGCCAGCAGTGTGCGGTCGTTGGCTAGAAAAAAGCGAATGTCGACATCGAGCTGCGGTGAGGGTTTTTGCTTCGTTGGCATAGAGTACTAGCGTATAGAAAACAGGGATGATATGCAACCGATGTGCTACCATAGTACGAATGTTGAAAGCAATCCTTCAAGTTAAATGGTCGCTACTGCTAACCGTCGCGTCAATTATTCTGGCAGGCGTATTCATTAACCCGGCCGCTAGTTTGACTATGATCGTACTGATTGCAATTGAGGTGGCCTTTAGCTTCGATAACGCCGTGGTGAACGCCAAAATTTTGGAGCACATGAGCCGTATTTGGCAGCAGATATTCCTGACTTTTGGCATGATTATCGCCGTGCTGGGCATGCGCCTGGTGTTCCCGATTTTAATTGTGTCGCTGACCGCTGGCCTGAGCTTTGGCAAGGTGATCGACCTGGCACTGAATAATCCTGACCACTATGCGCATTACCTAGAGCTGGCCCATCCGTCGATTTCGGCCTTTGGTGGTGCCTTCCTACTGACGCTCGGACTGTACTTTTTGTTCGATAAGCACCGCCGCGAAAAATGGTGGACGAGTCTAGAAGTGTTCTTTCAGAAGTTTGGCGGGCATTGGTGGCTGGCCCCACTCGTGGCCATGGCTGTGGTGGCCTTTGTGGCAGCTTTGCCGGCCAACCACCACGCCGAAACCACGCTACGGGCCGGTATTTTAGGTGTTGCCGTTTACACTGCGGTGCACCAGGCCATCGCCCTACTCGACAAAAAGCAGGCCGCCTTAACGCATGGTGCCAAGCGCGTCGGCTGGGCTGCTTTCGGAGCATTCTTATATCTAGAACTGCTCGATGCCAGCTTTAGCTTTGATGGCGTACTGGGTGCCTTTGCCATCACCAACAACGTCATTCTAATCGCCGCTGGTCTGGGCATAGGCGCGCTGTGGGTGCGAACACTAACCATTCAGCTGGTGCGCCACAAGTCGCTAAACAACTACCGCTACCTGGAGCATGGGGCGCATTACGCTATTCTTGCCTTGGCGGTTGCTTTGATGGTCGGTCTTATTCGTGAAGTACCCGAAGCGGTTACTGGCTTCGTGGGTATCATTATTATTGCCGGCGCTTTCCAGGCCTCGCGCAAAGTTCGCGCCACCTCTAAATAACTTTTATACTAGTAGTCATGAGGCTTGATGAATTTTGGCATCGGCGCTTGGGCCGACCCTACCTGCTGGCAAAAAGAACCGACACCGGTAGGGGTACGCCGGTTGTGCTACTGCATGGCATTGGCCGCTCGGCGGGGGTTTGGCAGCCGTTAGTTAAACGTTTACAGGGTGCGCCGTTTCGCTTGCTGGCCTTTGATTTGCTGGGTTTTGGTGATTCGCCCAAGCCGGAGTGGCCGTCGTACGATATCGATACTCATGCCCAAGCAGCCATTGCTAGTATTAGGCGGCAACACTTTGGACAACCGGTGCTGCTGGTTGGTCACTCGCTGGGTGCCTTGGTGGCGCTGCGGGTCGCCTATTTGCAGCCGAAGCAGGTCAAGCATGTGGTGCTCTACGAAATGCCGTTGTATGAGGGGTTGCCCGAAAAGCGGCGCTATAAAGCTCGGCTGCGCATTTACTTTACGTTTTATCAGTGGGTGATTAAGCAAAATCCTACGTTTGGCGAAGCCAAAAAGCGTTTCAAAGAACGACTGTCGACCAAAATTGTTGGTGCTGAACTAACCCTCGAAACCTGGCAGCCGTTCATTAAAAGCTTACAGAACAGCATCATGCAGCAGACTGCGGCAAACGATATTAAGCAGCTGCAAATGCCAGCCGATGTAATTTACGGTTCCCGTGACATGCTGGTTATTCGAGGCAAGGTAGCAACTATTTTTGGTGATGACGTCGATCATATTACGGCCCACACCATTAAGGCCCGGCACCGAATTACCCCAGTTACGGCTCAGTTCTTGGCGGAGCGCCTAGAAGCGGCCGTTCAAGGTGACCAGCCGCTATGAACTTCGATATACTGAACTGCTCAGCAGCCGAAGTGGCACCCCGCTTGCTCGGCTGTCACTTGGTTCGAGAGCTAGACGGTCAAACAGCCACCGTGAAAATCGTAGAAACTGAAGCCTACGACCAGACTGATGCTGCCAGCCACAGCCATAAAGGCCGCACACCACGCACTGACATTATGTTTGGCTCAGCCGGCTATTTATATGTGTACTTCACCTACGGCATGCACTACTGCTGTAATGTGGTGGTCGGTGAGCAGGGCGAGGGTGCGGCAGTGTTAATTCGAGCGGTTGAGCCGCTGGATGGGCTGGAACTGCTCAAGCAGCGACGGCCGCTACAAACCGGCGTGCAACTGACCAATGGACCAGCCAAGTTATGCCAGGCGCTCGATATCACCAAGCAAATGAACGGCCATGACCTCACAGAAGCTCCATTGCAGCTGGTGTTACAGCCACCGGTCGACCAAGCCGACATTGTGCAGACTACGCGGATTGGTATTTCGCAGGCCAAGAATGTGCCGTGGCGCTTCTATCTAAGAGACAATCCGTTTGTGTCAAAAAGCACATAAAAGTGTGGAAAAACGCTTGCGCTGATTGCGCTAACGGCTTAATCTAGAAGGTAGGAAGTGTGAGGCTTCCTACTAGATCCGGAGCTTGCTCCGGATCTTTAGGTTTCTAGGCACTTTGACGGCAAGCGGGGCATAGCCCGCGAACCTCTAGTTGGTGATCCTTAGGCTCAAAACCCTGGACTGCCGCTAGAGCTAGGAGTCTCTCTTCTATAACTTCGTCTTCGGGCAGAGCAACGGTCTGGCCGCATTGCAGACAGGTGATGTGATGATGATGGTCCTGATACTGGTTGCTGAGCTCTAGTTTGTACTTCCAGCCAATTTGTAGGCGCTGCACAATGCCGAGGGACTCAAACAGCGCTACGGTGCGGTAGGCGGTGGTTTTATCAATCTGGGGCAGGCTTGTGATCAGCTCTTGCATGGTCAGGGGCTCGTTGTGGCTCAGCACCTCGTAAATTTGTTTACGCGGCTTGGTAAGGCTGACGTGGTGTTGCTTCAAAGCCTGCTCAATAACACTAGTACTCATGTGGCAATTTTACTAAATTTGCAACTTTTTTGCAAAAAATACTGCTGCGGCTTATGCTGTGAAGCATGATTCCTGTACTGCTCGCAGCTTCAACCTTTGTATCCACGCTTTGCGGTGGATTATTTGCACTGAGGCATAAAGACCGATTGCACCGCATTCTTGGCTATACTGCTGGTGTGCTGCTGGGCGTGGTAGCCTTTGACCTACTGCCAGAGATTTTTGAACTGGTGAATGACCTTAATATGACGGCGACCTGGCCAATGATTGCCCTGGTAGCTGGCTTCCTGGGCTTCCACATTATTGAAAAAAGCATTTTGCTGCACCACTCGCAAGAAGAGGAGTACGGCGACCATAAGCACCCTCAAGTGGGTGTGGCATCAGCCCTAGCGCTGATCGGACACAGTTTTTTGGACGGTGTTGGTATTGGCCTGGCCTTTCAGGTCGACAATACCGTTGGTATTGCGGTAGCTATAGCGGTAATCGCCCACGATTTTACCGACGGCCTCAATACCGTCAGCTTAATGCTACTCAATAAAAACACCCCTAAAAAAGCCGTTTTATTCCTAGTAGGCGATGCCCTGGCACCGGTCTTTGGTGCACTATCGACACTGCTCTTCACCTTGTCCGACGCTGGACTGGTTATCTATCTCGGATTCTTTGCCGGCTTCTTGCTGTACATTGGCGCTAGCGAAATTCTGCCAGAAGCTCACAGCAAACACTCTTCCTACAGCACGATTATGCTGACGGTACTAGGTGCGCTGCTGATATTTGTGGTGACACGCTTCATAGCGTAACTCTTTCCAAAGCACACAAGTTCAGGAACTTCTGTAATTTGGGAAGAACAGATAACAAACGACGGGGGAATAAAGGAGAACCGGAAGGGGTTCAATCAAACTTTAAAACTGTTGGGTAGGTGAACGAGGTGAACTCGACGAGGCGGAGACGCCGTCGGGTTCTGCACGTGCGATAGCGTATTCGCCAGTTGGCTATCGCAACGTAACTCGTTCACCTACCCTCAGAGAGCCTGCAGGATCTCGGGTCCTGTGTTGCTCTCTGGTGGAGCGTTCTTCGTGAAACCACGTCCGCGAGGGTGTGGTGCCTAGCCAGTTCTGCAAAATTGGCTACGGCTAACGGGCAAAAGGCTGGTGAGGCCTTTCCGCGTCATTCAGGAGACTCGCTCTTAAAGTCGGTGTTATCTGTTAAGGCAATCTACTCAAGTCGGGCTTGATGTTGCTGTACAGCACTATAAAACTTTAGAGCAGATACGTCATTTATTTGGTTTGGTTTTTCGTCAAAGCCCACAAAATTTTATGGGTTTTGGTGAACGGACTGACTGTAGGAGTGGGGGATTGAAAAGAATAATGAGAGAGCACGGATGGCTCGATCGATCAAAAAAAGTACCTGGAGGTGGGAGAGCCGGTAGGTGCAAACCGTGTCGGGTGCGACTGGATGGTTTGCAGCGCGTACCGACTTCCCACCTAGGTGGCGCAGCTTGTGCTACCACCTGAAGAAGCGGTCCGTCCTGGGGTATTCATCATGGGGTCTCCAGGAGGACTGACTCGGCGCAGGATGCTAATCCGAGCTTACGCTTCAACCCAAACTTTTAAACTTTCAAAACTCATGGCTGCAACCGCAGTCAGTCCACGACACGTGGAGACAAGCTCAACACATATCAATTCGAGTGTATCCTATATACTAATAGAGATGCGTAAGCAATTCGTTTTACTTGGCCTGATAATTGTGCTTCTGTTTGGCTTTCACACCTTGAGCAATCGAGCCGACGGTGACTCAGATAATAGCCCTAAAGTCGTCACAACAACGGCAGTAAAACCATTTAATAAGTCACAGTACTCGCTCACCGACCCAAGCAGTATTTGGGTGGTGGTGAACAAGCAGCGTCCGCTCGATCCGAAACCCTATATTCCAGGTGATTTGCAAACTCCGAAGGTGGCGCTCCGCCAACCGGCCGATTACTCGAGTATGAAGCTGCGCAAAGAAGCCGCCAATGCCCTCGAAAAACTGTTCAAGGCCGCCGAGGATAATAAAACACCTCTCCGGCTATCGAGCGGCTATCGCTCCTATAACTACCAAGTTTCGCTGTATGCCGGTTACGTGCAAAAAGAAGGTCAGGTATCGGCCGATGCTGAAAGTGCCCGGCCTGGCTTTAGCGAACACCAAACCGGATTGGCCGTCGACGTTGGCATGACTAACGCAACTTGCGATGTGGAGCAATGTTTTGGCGACACCCCAGCCGGAAAATGGGTGGCTGCCGAAAGCTACAAGTACGGCTTTATTATTCGTTACCCCCAGGGTCTTACCCAGGTGACGGGTTATGAGTACGAGCCTTGGCACATCCGCTACGTCGGAGTTGATCTAGCCACCCAAATGCACGACAGCGGTGTGCAGACTATGGAACAGTTCTTCAACCTGGGCGACGCCCCTGACTACTAAGTCGAGTCCCTCCGGTGATACAATAAGGTTATGATTATTGCTGTTATTGTTTTGGGAGTCTTAGTCTTGGTGCTCGTTGGTCTGCTGTTTGTCCGTCGCCAGCCGGCTCCCGACGCCCAGAGCGCACTGCTGCTCAAAGAGGATCTGCGGGCCTTAAGCCAAGACATCACCAAGCTAAAAGACGGCATGCAAACCCAGATTTCTGACCGGCTCGACAAAAGCCAGGCCATGATGATGGGCAGCTTGCAGAAGCAGTCTAGCGAAAGCAATAAAATTATTACTGAAATCACCCGTAACTTAACGGAACTCAAAGAATCTAATAAGCGCGTGGTCGACGTGGCCGATGAACTTAAAACCTTGCAAAACGTGCTCCAGAATCCTAAACAGCGCGGTGGCCTTGGCGAATATTACCTCGAGAATGTGCTGGCTAACGTCATGCCACCCGGTATTTACGAAATGCAGCACAAGTTTAAAGACGGCGAAATCGTCGATGCGATTATTAAGCTCGACAAAGACCGTATCTTGGCAATCGACAGCAAATTCAGCTTGGAAAATTACAATCGGATTGTGGAATCTAAAGACAAGCTAGAGCGCGAGGGCTTCGTAAAAATATTCAAGAACGACCTTAAGCTTCGCATTGACGAAACCGCCAAATACATCCGCCCAGCCGAGAACACCCTCGATTACGCCTTTATGTTTATCCCCAGTGAAGCGATTTACTACGATCTGTTGGTTAACAAAATTGGCGCCACCAACACCTCATCGCGCGACCTGATTGAATACGCCTTCGTCGACAAAAAAGTCATTATTGTGAGCCCCACGACGCTGCTGGCCTATTTGCAAACGGTAGTCCACGGCCTTAAGAGCCTACAAATTGAAGAGCAGGCCAAGGACATTCAAAAGCGGGTTGGCGAGTTGGGCAAGCATATTAAAGCCCACGATTCATTCATGCAAAAGCTGGGTAACTCGCTAGGCACCACCGTTGGGCACTTTAACAATGCCCACAAAGAACTCAAAAAAATGGATAAAGACGTGGTTAAAATCGCCCACACCACACCAGGAGTTGAGCCATTACTGCTTGACCGCCCGGCCGATGTTGACGAAGCGTAACAGCATTGCTTATGCTTGCAATATCTTGACGAGGGGATAAGATTATTCCAAAGAAGGAGTATGCATGCGTGAACAACTAGTAGAGCCTGCGAGCGAAGAGGTAGCGGTACTATCCCCAGAACAACAAGTAGAAGTGTTGCGAGAATGCCTGGATGAGCTGCTGGTGGCCGGTGCTGCAGTCAGTGCGCAACTAAAAGCCCGTGGCGAGCACCAAGGAAGCCCCGTGCGAGGACATTTTAGCGACCGTTGTTCTACTTGTACTATTGCGTCCGGCTATGATGCTGCGGCAGCAAAAACCGGCGAAACGCTGAGTAACTTATTCCCATCACAGCAGCCAGAAGCATAAGGAATAGCGTTAGGAAGATTGCTGGCGTATCAGATCAATGGTCAGCGCCGCTGTCCAACTAAAGTTGGCACCGCCAGCCGGGGAGCCGTCAATGGGATCAAAGTATTCGTGGAAGCCGCTGCGGCCAACCATTTCGAGCGTGCTTTCGCGCAGGGCATCGGCGTGATCTTTATAGCCGTAGCGCTCTAGACCATCAATAATTAACCAGTTCATGTTGACCCATGACGGACCCTGCCAGTACTGCTTGCGATGGAAGTAAGGCGTATCGACTGGTACCGATGGCACGGGGAAAGCGGTGCCGAACATGTGGCTGCTTTCCAGTAGTTTAACCAGCTGGGCGGCGTTCTCTTTGCTAATAGCGCCAGAATAGAGCGGTAACAGCGTGCCCAGGCTCGGGATTTTAATGAGGTTATGGGTTATAAAGTCGCGCGAGTAGTACTGGCCGGCAAACGGATCCCATAATTCTTCGAGCGCCCGCTCGCTGCGGCGCATATTGGCTTTGAGGTCATCGGGTAGCTCCTCCTTGAGGCTATCAGCGATGTGCTGCAAATGTTTGTTGGCTCGAATGAAGATGCTGTTAAACACGACGTCTTCGATGGCAAACAGGCCGTGGTCTAAAATGCGGTCGATGTCATAGGCTTTGCGGCGCAAGCGACGCTGGGCATCGAACATGGCCAACGCTTCGACGGCCGAAAAGCGCTGGCTACTGGGTACCGTTTTAGTGTCGCGACGAAGCAAGTTAATAAGTGGCGATAAATGGAGCTTTTCTACGCCTTGCACCCACCAGCTCATTTGGTGTTCGTGCAGTTCGTTCATCCAGGGCGGGGTATTGTCGGTGCCGGTTTCCCAGGGGTGAATTTGTAACACCAGGCCTTCGTTGTGCGGGTCACGATCGGCATACAGCCAAGTATGGTAATCAAGCAGTGGCTGATACATCATGCGGTACCATTGCCGACGCTCGGGACTGGCCATTTTAGCACCGATCTGCACAATGGCTTCGGCTAGCATGGGTGGCTGGGTAATGCCTGTCGTAGCTACCCCGTCTGGTGCATTGGGGCTGAGCCAGCTGCGCCAAATGTTGCGATCGGTTCTGTACTGGGCATCATCACGAAAAATAATATTGGGCAGCATACCATTGTGCCACTGGCCGCGCAGCAAGCTTTGGAGTTCCATTTTAGCCCGTTCCACGTCCAGGTGGCGCAGGCCAATTGCCGTGAAACAGCTGTCCCATAGCCATTGGTGGGGATACATATTGTGGGCCGGCTGGGTGTATGTGCCGCGGTCGTTATCTTTTAAAACAGCTTGAGCAGCTAGCAGTAGCTCGTCGGAATTCTGCATATGCTTTTTAGTATAGCTTAGTTGTCGCCACAGTTGACAGCAGTAATTCGGCAGTACATACTCGCACATATGAAATCACCAGATGCAGCGCCCATAGGACATGAGCACCCACTACTGCGCACACTAGCAATTGCTGCTGGTACGGCCGTAGTTGCCGTGGTCCTTGCACGAAAAGATGATGTTATGGAGCTAGTTGGCTCAATACCCAACCCCTTCGATTTCGATGGGCCAAACGCTAACTAGACGTTGTAGTTTCCTAAACTAAATCTTGAAGCGTTTCAAGATTTGGGTTAGGAGTAGAGATAGTGGCGGTGTTGGAGAAAGAGGAGCCCGGAGGGGCGTTGCAGACCGAAGTCTGAACGCCCCTCACAGATGACGGCTTGCTTGTCGCTTGTCTCGACTGTCCTTGATGCGGTGCACCACGGTCAGTACGAGCAGGAGGAGTCCCACGCCAATCAGGGCGATGGCGTTTTCGGACCAGTCGATGTCTCCCATGTTTTCCATGATTTCTCCTTGCTACCACTTCCAGTGCGGTGTGAGGTCGATGTTTCGACCGTGGACATCGCGACCAATGCTGATCAGCATCAGTAGAATGCTGGGCACCGAGGCGATGCTGATGCAGACCAGCAGCATGCTGCGTGACTCCCGGTTGTGGGCGAAGAAGCTGTACTTCTGGTTGAGCCGCGAGCTCCGGGGCATCCAGTAGATGCCGAGCAGCAGCGCGATGACCCATGAAATCCCGTAGGCTCCGAACAGCATTTCTTGTTCCTCTTTCTTGTCGATTTCAATCGTGCAAGCAGACCACCCAGAGTGGGCTATTTGCACGACTGAACTATCTCTACTCTGTTAAAGTGCTTTGGAGCCTGTAAAGACTCTACAAAACAATTAAACTATAGCACAGATACGGTAAAAAGTCAATATTACGACCCCTGTTAGCGGTAGTTGGTAAAGCTAACGGGGAAGTCATAGTCGGCCTCGCGCACCAGCTGCACGACGGTCTGTAGGTCATCTTTACTGTTGCTGGTTACGCGTACGGCGTCGCCCTGAATTTGAGTCTTAACTTTAGGCACTTTGTCGCGCACCAACGCCGTAATTTGCTTGGCTTTGGTTTGGTCGAGGCCTTGCTTAAATAAGACTTCCTGGGTGGATTTTAGGTTGCTGGTAACAATCTCGGCCGAGGTGTCGAGCATTTTTTGGCTTTGGCCGCGGCTGGCCAGTTTTTTGCGGACAATATCGAGGATGGCCTCAATTTGCCAGTCACCGTTACCAGTTATTTTAAAACCGGTTTTTTCACCGTTCAGCCACTCGATGGCCGCCGGCGTGCCCTTAAAGTCATACCGAGCCTGCATTTCGCGCTGCGTTTGGTCGAAGACGTTGTTCATTTCGGCCTTGTCGTAGTCGCTGACGATATCAAAAGAAAAGTTTGCCATACCCTTATCATAGCAGAGGTGCTGTCTCATGCTTGAGACATCCGGATACCTTAGAATCATATGATTCTTATGTCAATAATGCGTATCTGTTACAACCTTGATATACTAGGTGTAATGAATTATCAAAATGCGCAGATTTCAGATGTGGCCGCGCAGCTAACCGAGCGGTTAGCCGGTCTTGATAACAAAGCTGACATTTTAAAGGCCACCGAACTTCGGGCGCTGTACGCTCAAATCCCGACACTGCCAGCCGAAGAACGCGCCGCTTTTGGCCAAGAAATCAACGCTCTGCGTCAGGAGCTCGAAGCCCTGGTCGCTGGCCACCAAGAGCAAGCTGAAGCATTGCCAGCAATTGATGTTACGGCTCCTAAGGATGTGAACGCCGTTTTCCCCGAATTACTGCCCAGTACCCTCGGCAGTAAACATCCGCTCACGCAGGAACTCGAAACAGTTCTCGATATCTTTTACCGTATGGGCTTTAGCGCAGTTGAATCGCCCGAAATTGACGACGATTACCACATGTTTGGTAGCCTAAACTTTCCAGAGGATCACCCCGCCCGCGATGATTACGACACCTTTATGACCGAGCAAACCGACAAAAACGGCAAGCCGTTTATTGCGCCAGCCCACACCTCCACTATGCAAAACCGCGTGCTTCGCCGCTACATCGACAATTTACAGCAGGGCAAGCCGATTGCTGCCGTTATTCCTGGTCGCGTCTTCCGCAATGAAGACCTTGATGCCCGCCACGAGCACACCTTCTACCAACTGGAAGGTGTGTATGTTAATAAGGGCGTGCATGCCGGTAACCTAATCGCGACGCTGAAAACCTTTCTGCAGGCCTACTACGGCAAGGAACTACAGGTAAAAACGCAGCCGTTTTACTTTCCGTTCACCGAGCCATCGTTCGAATTTGCGCTCAGCTGTCCGTTTTGTGACGGTAAGGGCTGTCATATCTGCTCGCAGGCTGGCTGGATTGAGTTGCTCGGTTGCGGCATGATCCACCCTAATGTCCTTAAAGAGGCTGGCATTGACCCAGAAGTCTACACTGGCTTTGCCTGGGGCTTCGGCATTGAACGACTAGTGATGATGAAATACGGCATTGAAGATGTTCGTCATTTTGAGTCCGGCAAGTTAGACTTCCTGAGGCAATTTTCATGAGCGATATAAAAGACAGCGCTCTAGCCTTAATTAAGAGTCAGCGGCTATGCGTGATTTCTACCGTGAGTTCAGAGGGCAAGCCCGAGTCGGCCGTGGTCGGCTTTTCTATAAACGAAAAGTTTGAAGTAATCATCGGTACATCGAAAAAGTCGCGTAAGTTTAACAATATCCTCCAGAATCCTAACGTTGCCATCGTGTTTGGTCCTCAAGAAATGCGTGCCGTTCAATATGAAGGGCTCGTAAAGCAACTCGAAGGCGAAGAACTGGCCGCCCGGAAGAAGCACCACTTTGAAGTGCACCCATGGGCCGTTAAATACGAATCAGACCCCGACCAAACGTATTTTTTGGTAACGCCACAGTGGATACGGTTAGTTGAAGCTGGGCCGGTTGTGTTGGGCGAAGAAACGGAGTTTAACTAAATGAAAGTCTCTGTAAATTGGCTGCGTGAATATGTAAGTTTTGAATTGCCGGCGACCGCAGAGCTTGTTGAGCGTATTGGTGCTCAGCTGGGTGCCGTTGAAGAAGTCATCGATGTTGGTACCAAATATGTCGGTGCCGTCGTGGTTAAGGTCGCCGAGTGTGAAAAACTAGAAAATTCCGACCATTTAAATCTTTGCTTTGTTGATGATGATGGCGTAACCCAGAATGTGAACCGGCGCGAGGATGGCCTAGTGCAAGTCGTTTGTGGCGCGCCAAATGTAAAAGCCGGCTTAATGGTAGTGTGGCTGCCACCAGGTGTAACTGTGCCGAGCACCTACGACCACGACCCATTTGTGCTGGAAGCCCGCGAACTACGCGGCACTGTTAGCAATGGCATGCTGGCCAGCCCCAAAGAGCTGGCTCTGGGCGACAGCCATGAGGGCCTATTACTGCTAGACGGCGACGTGACACCCGGCACCAGTCTTACCGAAGCCTACAAGCTGGATGACCATATTATTGATATCGAAAACAAAATGTTTACCCATCGCCCAGACTGCTTTGGCCAGCTGGGTGTCGCTCGTGAAGTAGCTGGCATTTTTGGCCAGCAGTTCACTTCGCCTAAATGGTATGCCACTCCGGGCGCTATTACTGCTGGCGATGGCTTGTCGTTAACTGTTAAAAATGAAGTATCCAAAGACGTGCCGCGCTTTATGGCTGTTGCCCTGAAGAACGTTACGATTGCACCGAGCCCGGTTTGGCTGCAAACACAGTTGAGCCGTGTGGGCGTGCGTCCGATTAACAACGTCGTCGACGTCACCAATTACATAATGCTACTAACTGGCCAGCCGCTGCATGCTTACGACTACGACAAGGTAGCTGGGCTTTCTGGTGGTGACGGTGCGGCAATTGTGGTGCGCTACCCGGCAGCTGACGAGCAAATTGAGCTACTCAGTGGTAAAACCATCAAGCCACGCCAAGAGGCCATCATGATAGCCACCGACAAACAGGCCATCGGCCTGGGCGGTGTCATGGGCGGCGGCAATACCGAGGTCGACCAAAACACCAAGAACATTATTGTGGAGTGTGCCAGCTTCGACATGTACTCCATCCGCCGAACCAGTATGGCCCACGGCTTATTCACTGATGCCGTAACCCGCTTCAATAAAGGCCAAAGTCCATTGCAGAATCCAGCCGTGCTGTCGCAGGCGGTAACGATGCTGCAAGAATTAGCGCAAGCGGAAGTTGCCGGCGAAGTTACAGATGATAATCACGCTCCGAGCGAGCAGCCAAGCGTAAAAGTCGATGCTGACTTTGTGAATCAACGACTCGGTTTAACATTGTCGACTACCGACATGGCTACTTTATTGAGCAACGTTGAATTCACGGTGGAACATGACGAGCAGTCACTGACTGCACAAGCCCCCTTCTGGCGCACCGACATTGAAATTCGTGAAGACATTGTTGAAGAAGTCGGCCGCCTGTACGGTTTCGACAAGCTGCCGCTGGAGCTGCCAAAGCGTGATATCACGCCCGCACCGCAAGACCCTTTACTGCAGCAAAAATCTAAAATCCGCGGCAGCCTAGCCAAGGCTGGTGCCAACGAAGTGCTGACCTACAGCTTTGTGCACGGTAACTTGCTAGACAAAGTTGGCCAACCCCGTGACAAGGCCTTTAAACTGAGTAATGCCCTGAGTCCTGATCTGCAATACTACCGCTTCCACGCCCTGCCTAGTCTGCTCGATAAGGTGCACCCCAATAGTAAGGCTGGTCACGATACCTTTGCGCTGTTTGAGTTAAGCAAGGGTCACGACACGACTGCCATGAACGGTGATGCCCCAGCTGAAATTGAATACGTCGACTTTGTATACGCGAGCAAAACCGTGCGCGCCGACGCTGCTTTTTACCAGGCTCGCCGGTACCTTGATGCACTGGCCTACGACTTGGGCGTGAGCCTGTCGTACGCCCCAATTACCAAAGACCTGCCGCTGCCCGCTGCGGCCGCCTACGATCAAGCCCGCTCGGCGCTGGTTAGTGTAGCTAACGGCGGTCCGTTGCTCGGTATTGTTGGCGAATTTAAGCCAGGCGTAACCAAACAGCTGAAACTGCCAAAGTACTGCGCTGGCTTTACGGTGGATCAAACGGAACTGCTTACAGCTAGCAGTGCCACCACCAGTCGCTATCACGAACTGCCACGCTTCCCGAAAGTAGAGCAAGACATTTGCCTTAAAGTTGCATCTACGGTGCTGTTCGGCGAATTGCACGGCGTAGTAACCCAAACGCTCACTGACAATAAACCGGAAAATACGACCTTTACGGTCAGTCCTCTCGATATTTACCAGCGAGAGGAGGATCCCGAACACCGGCAAATCACTTTCCGTGTCGGTCTAGCCAGCTTTGAGCGCACCCTGACCGACCAGGAAATGACCGGTCTGCTGCAGCGAGTTGCCGACAAGGCCGCAGAAACATGTAAGGCGGAGCGAATCTAACTATGCGCAGCGCCGTACGAGCTATCGTTATCAAAGATGATGCTTTGCTGGTCATGCACCGTAATAAGTTTGGCATGGAGTACGACGTGCTGGTCGGCGGCGGCGTCGACATGGGTGAAACCTTTGAGCAGGCCCTGTACCGTGAGATGCAAGAAGAAAGCGGTGTGCAAATAGCCAATCCTCGCTTTGTGTTCACCGAACGGGCCGGGGAACCCTATGGCACACAGTACGTTTTTGTATGTGATTACGTCAGCGGCGAGCCGGTACTGTCGGAGCAGTCGGCTGAGTACGCCATCAACGCTATGGGTCAGAATTTGTATCAACCAAAGTGGTTACCGCTCAGCGAGTTGCCAGCTGTTAGTTTTCGGTCTGAAGCACTGAAGCAGGCCATACTTAAGGGAATAAAAGACGGTTTTCCGGCCGATCCACTCGACATAACAGCCTAGTAACCGGTATACTACAAGGACATGGCAGTACGCACACGAGATCGTTTTATCGCATTGTTTTTTGCGGTTTTATTCGCAGGCAGTTCACTTGCCTTAGGGATTACCGTTATTTGGGATAATCTTCATAACAAGGGTGACAGCGGCGCTACCAGCCAACAAACTACTAAGACGGGGGAAAACATGTTACAAGGCACACAACTAGCAGGCTTTACACCAGTAGCCAGTATTACTGAGCTACAAAAAGTCGACACTACACCTGGCACTGGCCAAGAGGTTAAGGCTGGCGACACCGTTACCGTTGATTACACCGGCGCAGTCGCTGCTACCGGTATTGTTTTCCAGAGTTCTCTCGACGCTGGTCAGACCGCTACCTTTGCACTCAATCAAGTTATTAAGGGCTGGACCGAAGGCATGCCCGGCATGAAGGTCGGCGGCGTTCGTCGCTTACTGATTCCGGCTAACCTAGGTTACGGCGCTACGCCCCCAGCCGGTTCGGGCATTCCAGTCAACGCCGATCTGGTTTTTGACATCACGCTGCACAGCGTTGGCCAGTAAAACTAGCCGTTTAATACCAATTCGTACTAAAAAACACAATATGTAGTGGTGTTGACGTTTGTGGTTACGCTAATTTATAATAGGGCTTACGACGTTTGACAGCCACGCTGACTACAGCAAATCAACACTGCCAAAAGCCAAAAATAATATAAAACACTGCTCGGAGGGTTGAGCCATGGTCAAGAACATCACTATTTTTACGACGAATACCTGCGCTTATTGCGTCATGGTCAAGAAGTACCTAGATGCAAAATCGCACAAGTACGAAGTCGTAAACCTCGACGAACAGCCACACCGCCAAGCTGAAGCCCTACAGCTATCAGGCTCTCTCACCGTGCCTGTGACAGTTGTCACCAAACAAGACGACAGCCGTGAAGTGGTTGTTGGCTACAACCTGGCAAAATTAGCCCCCGCCTTGGTATAATTGGCGTCTATGGCTGATTCCGAGAAGACCGTTCATGATGTGATTATTGTTGGTGCCGGTCCAGCCGCCCTGGCAGCCGCTATTTATACCACCCGTGAAGACATTGAAACCCTATTGTTCGAACGCGGTGTCCCCGGTGGCTTGGCCGCTGTTACCGACAAAATTGATAACTATCCTGGTTTTGCCGAAGGCATCGAGGGCTTAACCCTGGCCGCCGAGCTGCAAAAGCAGGCTGAGCGCTTTGGCGCGGTGATTGAATTTGGCGAAGTGACCAATATTCACGATGAAGGCAAAATAAAGCGCCTCGAGACCACTAGCGGCGACATGTACGCTAAGGCGGTGCTGATTGCCACCGGCTCTGATTATAAAAAACTGGGCATTCCTGGCGAGCAGGAATTCTATGCCCGCGGCGTGCACTACTGCGCCACCTGTGACGGAGC
>JAQBRP010000010.1 GCA_028286405.1 Candidatus Saccharimonadota bacterium | reverse complement strand
AGCAGCATGCCCTCTTCAGGGATGTTGCGCGGGCCATCCACCTGCTTGGAGTCCTGACGGGTCAGCTGTGAGGTCGGTATGTTGGTCTGATCTGGGAAGTGGAATAGCGTAGCTAGTTCTACGGAGTTAAGAATATTCTGCTTTTTAGTCTGCGGGAACAAACGCATGATGTAATCTGTTGTCAGCTTGCTGATGTCCTTGGCAGGCGCATACTTAAAGCCGTTTTTACCGGGTGCGTCATATAACGCGAAGCTGGCTACGATGTTATTAAGAATGGCCTGCGACCGCTGAGAGACGTTCGACGAGACCATTACGCGGATTAGTACTTCAAAGCCGGGATAGCGTGTCTTGTCATCAATTGCATCCAGGGTGGTCTGCTCCATGTTACTGAGCTCTGGCTTGGGCTTTTCGCCGTCTTTGCCGCTGTGCTCGGGCGGCTTGGCCAGGGCTACGGCGAAGCTTTTTGCCCAACTACCAGCTTGAGCAGCGCCCTTCTTATCATGGCCACCCTTGCGCTTGGTGCTGGCTATAGTAGAGGCAGCTTTACGCCAGCTGGGATTAGCTGGGCGCATTAATATCTGAATAGCAGCGCCGTCTTCCTTGCCAAGGGTTGATAAGGCGTTGAGTAGCGTCTGCATAGCATCACGTTTGAGGTCCTGGTAGGTGGCAATCGGATAGGCAAACGACTCTTTAAGATCAAGTTCACCACCTACGGTACCGTTCATCTTACCGATTGGGCTAAAAATATTGTGTTCGGCTACTTCTTCTAGTTGGGCAGTTGGGTAGGCACTACTGACAGCCTGCTTTACCACGTCAACTAAGGTAATTGGTACCGTAGCGTAGTAGTACACAAAGCCCTGGGAGCCAATAATTTCGAATCCAAAGTGCCGTTGGCCGTAAAAATTGCTCTTAAAGCCCTTCTGGAGCGTGCTGGCAATAATGTTGTAAATAATTTGGGCTTTAGATATTGTTTCGTCTACAACATCACGCACGTCACGGTTGTTTGCATCGGTATCATCGCTTGGTGGTGGCAAGTGGATGAGAAGCGGTACCATCTTGAGGCCACGCTCGTAATTCTTCTGTTCGCGAAAGTTCTTTTGGGCCTGCAAATAGATAATGGGCGCAGCAACCGCCGCCAGGACAACCAACAGCACTAAAATGAAGATTAATGTTGTCATAATTACTCTATTCGTCCAATTTTATGCTTTTACCATAGCGTTTTTGCATATAATCGGCCTTTAATTTGGTGAATTGCTTGTTTTGCTCAAATGGATCATGTGCCGTAGCGCCAACAATCTGCTTCACTTTATGCACCCACTCTTTTTCAATAAGATCGCCATCATCGGCCATGGCGGGCGACGTGTCATCCGCGGCAGCCGCTGGGCTGGGCTGTGTTTGGTCGGCCGCCGCAGGAGCGGTTGGCAGTGGTGCCGGCACGAGCGGAACCTCGGGTAGCGTTGATTGCGGCATACCCTCAGATGGCTGGGCTGCCGGACTAGATGGAGATTGCGGCTGCATAACCCCTATATTATACAGTCATACCTCAGTTCGAGAAAACGATTTATGTCTTTTCGGTGGCGAATTTCTTGCCATAGCCAAAATAGAGGTAGGCTAGCACCACAAATGGTAATAATGCAGCTATATCCTTAACGGTAAGCTGGCCAATCGACTGTAAGCCGACGAGTACGAGGCTAATTACTACGCCATATCGTAAAAAACGCTTTCCAGCCTGGTGAGTCCGCTCGCCATAGCCCCTAAGGGAGCTAGCGAGTAGACTGGCCAAACCGAAAAGCGTGCATCCAAGTAGCCCAAATCCCCCGATCAGCCATAATGCACTGGCATCTTGGGGGTTCACAAACGTAAATACTAAACAATCCGCTGCGATAAGTGCAGCACAGATCTGTAAATGTCGGTTGTGAAGTAGTTTTTGTTTCATATTTTACCGATAAAGGCATGTATAACAGAGGTCGCACATGCCATTACTTGGATACTTTGGAGCCGGGGCACCAAAACCGCCACAAATAAAAAGACTATTAGGCGCTTGATGCCCACAGCAGACTGACCGCTCCATGGAGCCTTTAGGGCTTCAGGAGCGTTAAATCCCGTGGGGTTTATCCCCTCAGACAAATTGTAAGTTGTGTTTTTGTTTTGGACTTACTGGTTTATGCTAGCACGGAGGCCCTAAATTGTCAATCCGCTTATGGCTAACCCGCACTCATTAATGAGCAACTTTACCATGAAGCCATTGTGCTCTCGTGACCCACGAATTCACTTACCTGCGACTTGTCCAAAATAAGGCAGTCCGCACTGAAAGGCTAATTTTCTATCTGTTAGCAACTTGCCTGAATACAGTTAAAATATGGCTCTCAAGTTATACACAGGTTTTTGTGAAAAATAACCATAAAAGTTATTGACGGCAGCATCTTAGTTAGCTATATTATCTGTAGCACTGAATAAATTTAGTGCTCAAAAACAAAAAGCTACAAAACAGTAATAACGGCTTCTCGCAAGCCGTTATTACATTCAAAGCCAAATCAAAAGTAGCAATACCAACACGAAAAACATTAAATAAACATTACATTCTCGTAAAAACAGCTTGTCCCAAAAACGGACAAGCTGTTTTAATTAGGGCCTGGGGAGAGAAAGTTCATAGGTCCATGCATGGGAAGCATTTGCCGCAGCATAGTAAGCGCTGGCGCAGACGGCACTATTATCGACATTGAATGCCACGTATCAAACAATCTCCCGACCATTATTATTGTTGGTTTTGCCAGCAAGGCGGTCAATGAAGCCAAAGATCGGCTGCGCGGTGCCTTCGCCAGCAGCCAACTAGCGTTGCCACGACGACGTATTACCATCAATCTGGCACCAGCCGACATCCCCAAAACAGATAGCGGACTTGATTTGGCCATGGCGGTGGCCATTTTAGCTGTTAGCCAGCAGATTATGCCGGCAACAGAGGTACAGGCCATAATTGGCGAGCTCGGCCTCGATGGTAGCATACGCCCGGTGCGCGGAATCATCGGCAAATTACTGACCGCGCGGCAACACGGACTACAGGAATTTTTTGTTCCGCTCAGCAATATTGCCCAGGCTCAACTAATTCCGGGTATCACGCTCTACCCTGTTAGCAATCTGCGCCAATTATTCGAACATCTCAGCGGCAGCCGCGACATAGCACCAATCGCCACTGGTGATGGCCTGTACGATCAAGTTGCGCAGCCTTCTGCCATTAATAATCCGCAGCTGACCGATGTTATTGGGCAAGCTATCGCTAAGCGAGCCCTGTGCATTGCTGCCGCTGGCGGGCATAACGTCTTGCTCAGTGGGCCACCTGGCACCGGCAAGAGCATGCTAGCCCGCGCCCTGTCATCTCTGTTGCCACCCCTCAGTCATGAAGAAATACTCGAGGTGACACACCTCAGTAGCCTGGCCAGCAACAATTATGAACAGCTCGTAGCCCGGCGGCCAGTTCGTAGCCCCCATCACAGCACCAGCCACACTGCCATGATTGGAGGTGGCAGCAGCCTGCGGCCCGGTGAAATCAGCCTTAGCCACCGGGGTGTGCTGCTGCTCGACGAGTTCCCCGAGTTCGACCGGCCGACGCTCGAAGCACTCCGCCAACCTCTTGAAGATCGCGTCATCAGCGTAGCTCGGGCCAAGGAAAGCATATGTTTTCCGGCAAACTTCATTTTGGTAGCCACCGCTAACCCCTGCCCCTGCGGTTATCACGGCTCCAGCGAAAACAGCTGCATTTGTACTACCAGCCAGCTGCTGCGCTACCGGGCCAAGCTTTCCGGACCAATTTTAGATCGTATTGACCTGTGTTGTAACGTCTCTGGAGTCAATCACGATCAGCTCCTTACCACCCCTAGCAATAACCTGGCCAGTAGTACTCTTATTAGACAGGTTGCGCTGGCGCGACAACGGCAGTCCAGCCGCTACAGTAGTCCCACTGCGCTTAATAGTGACCTCAGTAATGCAGCCCTGCGCCAGCATGCCTTGTTAAGCTCCGTAGCCACTGCCACACTCAATCAGGCGGCGGCCAAGTTTAAGTTGTCAGCCAGGGCATATTTACGGGTTATTAAGGTGGCCCGTACCATTGCCGACCTTGAAGACTCGAGTACTATCGAACTACCCCACATGAGTGAAGCAATTTCCTATCGACTGCGCTCGACCTAAAGCTTTGGTTTGACCTCTGGTGCCTCATCTGTTAAAATGCTTAGTAATCACAAACAAGGAGAGTCGCGATTGCTAAATATACTCGCCTGAATGGACAAATTCAGGCAGCCGAACTTCGTGTGATCGACGAAGAAGGCAAACAACTCGGTGTGCTAACACGGCGCGAAGCGCTGCAGTTGGCCGAAGAGCGTGAGTTGGATTTGGTCGAAGTTTCACCCGACGCCAAACCACCGGTAGCGCGCATTGTTGACTGGGGTAAGTTCAATTATCAACGAACCAAAGCCCAGCAAAAGAACCGCAAAGCCGCCAAGGCTACGGAACTCAAGCAAATGCGCTTCGGGCTCAAGATCGGTGAACATGACCTGGCCATTAAAATGGGTAAGGTCGCTAAGTTTCTCGACGATGGCCACAAAGTACGACTAACCGTCGTCTACCGTGGTCGCGAACAAGCCCACAAGGAAATCGGCTTTAAGTTGGCAGAAAAAGTCACCAATATGTTCGGCGACTCAATTGCCGTCGACCAACAGCCCCAACTTGCCGGTCGTCAGCTCAACTTTGTGGTCCACGCTACCGGCAAACGTAAAGCAGTCGATGTACTAAACACAGCAAAAGTAAGCGATTCAACAGAGATAGAAGGAGAAAAGAATGCCTAAGTTAAAGAGCCACAGCGGTACCAAAGACCGCGTCAAAATCAGCAAGAATGGCAAGGTTCGCGCCGGCCATCCAAACCTGAACCACTTCCTTCGCAAGAAGAGTGGTAGCCGCAAGCGCAGCTTGCGGGGCCTCGGTACTCGTACCGGTACCATGGCCAAGACCATCAAGCGCAGTCTCGGTAAATAACCGATTGCCACGGCCAGGCAAGCCGGCCCACCTTATACCGGCTGCCGACCATATGTGACAAATATCAACTAATCTGGTATTATTAATTAATTTCCAGCGTAAATAAGGAGTTACTATGCGAGTAAAACGAGGCGTTGCAGCCCACAAGAAACATGTCAAAATCCGTAAAGCTACTAAAGGCTTTAGCCACCCTAACCGCGCCAGCGTTAAGCGTGGTCGCCAAGCAGTCACTAAGAGTCTGCAATTCCAGACCCGCGACCGCAAGAACAAGAAGCGAACCTTCCGCCAGTTATGGAACGCGCGCATTAACGCCGCTGCCCGCCTGAACGGCACCACCTACTCTAAGCTGATCGCCGGCCTGAAGGGCGCTAACATCACTTTGGATCGCAAGATCTTGGCTGAGTTAGCCGTCAATGAGCCAAAAGCTTTCGAAGCTGTCGTTAAAGCTGCCCAGCTATAGTATTACAGCTTAGCAAAACAAAAAACCTCGTCCTAGGACGAGGTTTTTTAGTGCCAGACTATCTGTAAGCCGGGTTCTGTTAGGGCCAAAGGCCCATTGCTAATCATCTATCTAGGCTCACGGTTGCCCGTAAGCTCGAGCGGATCTTATGATGAATCCTTAGCGGGACGCTTCAAGCTTTAGGCTTAAAGGAATCCATCTCCTTGCAGCAGGCAGGGTTTACCTACTCCGCACGTTACCGTACGGTGTTGTGAGCTCTTACCTCACTCGTTTCACCTTTGCCGCCGAAGCGGTAGTATCGTTTCTGTGGCACTTTCCCTAGGCTTAACGCCCGGCCGCCGTTAGCGGCTGCCCTTCCCTATGCTGCCCGGACTTTCCTCGTACGACAAGCGCACGCGATTAGCCGATAATCTGGCCTCCAAAGTATAGCAGAGTTGACTTTTTAAATAAATAGTTTTAAAACTACAAATATAATAGTTGTTCACACTGTAGTCGCATTTTACAGGGGTAATCATAACGCACAACAGTAGGAATTACAACAATTAAGGGGTGGTGTTTTCGTGCGTAATACCCAAATGCTCGTCGAGTGCTCGATTAACAGCGGCATCAGCTAGCTTATTATGTTCGCGCGGTACATGCGTAAAATGAACACTATCGAACTGCTTAACTAAGGACTTAATGGCATCGTGGACTGGCCACAGATCACGGTTCTTAATCTTGAACACGCCGCGCATCTGGTTGACTACTAATAGGCTGTCTAGGTAGGCATCGACTTCGCGGGCACCGAGCTTCAACGCCGCCTCTAACGCCATCTTGAGCGCCGTGTATTCAGCCTGATTATTAGTGGTGACGCCCATGTACACTCCCTCGTCGACCAAAATTTTGTCGTTCATATCAAGCAGCACAAAACCGCTGGCCGAAGGGCCAGGATTGCCGCGGGAACCGCCATCACTATATAATTTTACCCTCTTGGGGGCTTGCTTGGGGTCGGCGGGTGCAGCGGTCCACTGATCAACAGAGACACCCTCTTTCAAAAGGCCGTCTATAGCCTGAGCCAATGCCCTATCCTTATCAGTAATTTTACTACCAGCGTCATGGGTAATGAGCCAAATTTGCACTACGCTCCACTCGTTCTCCCAACGGGGGTGGTGCTGCATTTGTTCAGCCAGCGCTGCCACCTTCGTCATAAAGGCGAACGCCTCCGCGAAGTCACGAAAATTAAACTGCTTGTATAGTCCGTGTTTGGTTTCTTGCCACATTGGCACTCCTCACAGGAACGATGTCTTGTCGCCTTCGCAATGCGTATCCCACTCCCTCGACTACAATAAGCGCTGCTATCGCAGCTGCGCCCGTATTGTAGCTGTACTCACGAGCATCTGCCTGCTTAGCAGTAAGCTGTTCGTTCAGTAAAACAGCTCTACCGGCGTGATGAGCGACAACGGCCTGCGTTGCTTCTTCTTGGATCTGATGAGCTTCATACAGTGCACTGCCCAACGCCGTACCACCCACTCCAATAATGCTCCCTGCGAGCGCTCCGGCGATTACTTCTGGTATTCTGTTTGTGTTTAGAGCCATAACGGTTATGTTTTTATTATACACTTCAATGTCAATTGTGGTCGGGGTGACAGGACTTGAACCTGCGACCTCACGGCCCCCAGCCGTACGCGCTACCAACTGCGCTACACCCCGATCGTCTCGATTATAGCACTACCCCTGTTTATTCGTGAACTTCCGGGAAGCGCGTGGGGTTGCTGGCGTAATACTCAGCCATTGGATCTTCATCTTGTACATTTACCGTTATGACTTCAATCGTGGGAATAAACCTACCGTGCTTGGCTGCCCGCCGGGCTTCCTGCTCATCGACTGCACTGGCAGGTATGCCACTTGCTGTGATTGCGTCCTTGAGTGCAGTCTGGGCGTCGGCAAATTCTCCGACTAACTCTTCTGGTGGTGCGTCGATAGCCTCTTGCAGCTCTTCAATTGCTTTTCGAAGCAATGCCCTTACGGCCTCCGGTCCATGAACCTCACGCTTCTCAACCACACTCCCCGCCTCATCCATCAGATCAGGAATACGGGCACGAACGACTTTATCGAGGATAAATTTTCTCATAATAAGGCGGTTGGGTGCCAGGGTGATTAACCTGAGATTTCCCAGGTGGGTGCCTACATGCAAGGACCACAGTCAAAGCAATTAAGGCTCCCTAATGATTAGTATTCAGATAATCATTTCCCGGCGACTGGCCGAAGCCAGCCAAGCCCAACCACTATCTATTATACGGGCTGGCGCAGTAAAAACATGACAATTGCTCGCTGAATATCGCTGACAGCTGGTGCCAGGAATGAGAAGAGTAGCAAAATAAACAGCAGAATGGCCAAGAAGCCAAAGGCTTCAATCTGTTCCATGACTTTGCGGAGTGGTTCCGGGGCAAATGCGTACAGCACCCGTGATCCGTCGAGCGGCGGGAACGGAATCAGGTTAAACACCATAATACCGACGTTCACAATCACGAATATATAAGCAAAGTTTTGGGCAACACCAGTGGTGACCATGAAGAATAGCGCGCCAATCACGGCGAGCACGAAGTTAGTAGCCGGTCCGGCCAGCCCCACCAGCGCTGCACCGTATTCGTCCCACTTTACCCGGTCGGGGTTAAATGGTACCGGCTTGGCGGCAAAGAATGGAATGCCGACGGTGACAATCATCAGGAAAGGTATAAATATTGTTGTAAGCGGGTCAACGCTAGCTAGTGGATTGAGGGTTAACCGGCCAGCATCGGCTGCCGTGCGATCGCCCAACCAGTAGGCTACTACGCCGTGCATCAGCTCGTGTATAACAATGCTGGCCAAGAGGGCTATAAATAAAAATGCGATGTCGGTGCTGCTGAGTCCGCTAAACATAGACACTAGTATAGCAACTGCTGGTGGCCAGCAACATCGTGTACCCGCAAATAGGCCGCGCCGGCGGCAATTGCCACCCTGCCAGCCTCCAGATTTGGCTCCAGTTCCATACGGTGCTCGCCCAGAAATCGCTTGCGCGAATAGCCGATCATCACCTGATAGTCGGGCATATAGCGGGCAAACTCCAGCAATTGCCAGTTAAGCTCCGGCGCCTTACCGAATCCAATGCCCGGGTCTAGAATAATTTGATCCTGATCTAAGCCCTCAGCCTGCAAGATGTGTGCCCGGGCGTACAAATCGTCAACGACCACCTGTATATCGTCGACTAGTTCCCCGCTATGGGCCGCTTGCACCTCTGTTGTTGGCAGGTGACTGATAATGCAGTCGGCTTGAAACTCAGCAATCACGCCGATCATTGCCGGATTGGTCAGGCCCGTGACATCATTAATAATCACCTTCCCCTGCTTGAGGGCCTTGTGCGCAGTAATCGGGTGATAAGTATCCAGCGAAATCTTACCCGGGAATTGCTTCATTAACACCGGTAGAATCGCTTTCAGTCGGCCCCACTCTTGTTCTGGGGTCAGGGCTACCGCACCCGGCCGGGTGCTCTCAGCACCTACGTCCACCAGTTCTGCGCCGTCGGCGAACAGCTTTTCAGCTTGCGCTATAGCGGCCGCGGGCGTTATGAACTGGCCCCCATCACTGAAGCTGTCAGGAGTCACGTTTAGAACACCAACCAGTTTTACCATGCCCCAATCATAACACCCTGTTGACTTCGGTGGCGCTTTTCGCTACAATAACACCTTGAAACTTTAGTAAAACTTTTGGAGTAAATATTGTGCAAAAGTGTGAATTAACCGGTAAAGGCAAGCAGTACGGCAGCAATGTCAGTTTCTCGCAGCGCCACACCAAAAAAGTCTGGAAGCCTAACTTACAGAAGAAGACCCTCATGGTTGATGGTAAAAAAATCACCATGAAGATCAGCACCCAGGCTATCCGCACCCTCAAAAAGAAGGGTCTGCTCGACCCAGTCCAGTAATTGGGTCTCGGCAAACTAAAAACCCGGCTGAAGCCGGGTTTTTTATTATGTAAGCCGGATTAACTCTTTTCGAGTACAACGAGATGCGTTACGTCACTCAGCTCGGTTGGCTTAATGCGCAGCTTGGTGGTTGTTTCTTGGGGTTCCATAGATAGTTCGTGCAGTGCTGCCTTGAGGTCCACCTGTGGGACTGGGTACTTCAGCGCCTTGTCGTCGTAGTGGGTTGGTATGACCAGCTTTGGTTCGACGGCTTTAATGATTTTAAGTGCTCCAATGGGGTCGAGGGTGTAGCCACTACCGCCAACAGGTACAATCATAACGTCGATCATGCCGATTTCTTCGAGTTGCCTGTCGCTGAGCTCAGGATAAATGTGGCCAGTGACCAATATATTGACGTCACCAGCAGTGATCTTATACATAGTTGCTGCCAGGCCGCCTTCGTCGAGGTGGGCGCGAGCGGCAATGCCAACAATAGAGATGTCTGACACCTCGTACTCGCCGGGGGAATCAAACGATAGCTTCACATCGGCCGCTGGCACACCATGGGGGCCAGTGAACAAGGTAATGTCACCGTTTTTAGTAACGGTTTTACCGCCAAGATCAGCTAGGTTGTCATCGACCACCACGCGGCCGTTCTTAACACTTAAAGTCACACAGTTAGCACCGTAGTATTGTAGGTCCATATTCCTCCTATTGTTCTAGTAATTCGTGTTCGTCGATCAGCACTTGTTTTTTAGCGGTGTTGAGCTGCGTTACAAAGCGATCTTTAATCTGTTGGCGGTAAGTAAAATCGGCTAGTTTCATCACGGCGTAGCGAATGTCTTTGCCCTCTTTAGCTTCCAGCTCGGCGATGTACTTGGTAACGGCGTTCATGTTAACATCGCCTACTAGTAGCAAGTCGACACCAGTAGACTCATCACGGGTAAATTGACCAGTGTAAACGGCCAGGTCAATGTGGCCGAGGGCTTTCAGATCGTTATCGTCACCTGGCTGTACCGTGTCGGTTGCTGCTGCTTTGCGGGTAGTACGCTTTTTAGTGCTGCCACCACCGAAGATGATGGTAAAGGGATCAAAGTATTCGTACTTCTGATTTACTTCGTAGTACAGCTTATTATTGGTGGTGTCGGACGTAATAATACCGATATTGAGCAAATTAGATAGTTCACGACGAACCGAGTTGATTTGCTCATCGATTTTACGGGTAATTTCGCGGACATAAAACGAGCGGTTGGGGTTGCCATAAAACAACTGTAACAGCTTGACCCTCGTCTTCGACCCAAAGAGTTGTTCGATCATGTTCTCATTGTAGCAAGTGGTTAGCCGGAATGAAACATCAGTTGTTCAAGAATGTTGTAACTAACTCATCAACCTGTGTATAATTTACAGGGGTAGAGAACCAGTGAATACTTTTGTTCCGCTTGAACCAAGTACGCTGCCTTTTGGCCAACCCAACTGTACTGCTTATGATACGTTCCCTGGTTAGCTCCAGTGTCTGCGAGCCTAAAAAATAGTCCTGCCACTCTTGGTAGCCAATGCCCTTGAGCCCCTCGGCCGCCCAGCCATACCGCTCGCTTAACAGCTTAACTTCCTCCTCGAGTCCGGCATTAAGCATGGCTTCCACGCGAGCAGTAATTCGCTCTTTCAGCGCTTCGCGCTCTGGTTGCAAACCAATAATCAGGGTGTTCTGACGCAAGTCCTGCTTGGTTGGTTCAGCTCCCTCGGTTTCCAGCAGACGGATCAGTCGTCGCTTATTGCGAATATCCACGTTACCCAACTCCAGACCGGCGGCATCAATCCGGGCCAGTAACGCTTCAATGCTTAGCTCATTAAGTTCGCCGCGGGCCGCTCGGTCGCCCTGGGGCAAGAAATTGTAGTCGTACAGTACGCCATCAATGTATAGACCGGTGCCCCCAACTAAAATCGGTAACTTACCCCGACTGGTAACATCGGCAATCGCTTGGTTGGCCAGTCGCTTAAACACGGCAGCCGTGAAGTCCTCTTCTGGCCCCACTACATCGAGCAAATGGTGCGGCACTTTCGCCCGCTCCGCTGGTGACGGCTTGGCCGTACCAATGTTCAGCTCTCGGCGAACGGTCCAGCTATCGGCACAGATTAGCTCGCCATTTAGCTGTTCGGCCAATCGCATGGCTATAGCTGATTTACCGGAGGCGGTTTCGCCCACAATAACCAATAACTTTGCGGGCATTACAATAGTCCCTGCTGTGCTGGCTCGTCACCTGGGGGCCACCACAGAAGCTCCGAAACACTCACATAATAATCATCGCTAACAGATACGCCTTCAGCCTCTAACACTTGTTTGTGCCCATCCCGACCACCGGGATAGCCGCTGGCCAGTCCACCCTGTTTATTTACTACACGTTGCCACGGCAAGTCGGGATCACCAAAGTGAGCAATACCACCAACAATCCGCGCGGCATAGGCACTGCCGGCCAGGGCCGCCAGCTGGCCGTAGGTCATCACCCGCCCCTGAGGGATCTGCGCTACCAACGCCTCTACCCGCTGGCGGAAGTTAGTATCAACTGACTCCATCAAAGAACTCCTTTACCGCTTGCCAATTCCCGACCTCAGTAACCCGTGGGTCAATATTGTCTCGGTTCCAGCGATATGTACCGAATAGTAACGACGTAATTCCGCCCTCGGCAGCAATATTACAGTGCTTAACCGAATCATCAATCAGGTAGTTCGCGCCAATCTGCTTACAAATGTCAGCTTTTGTAATAGTGTTCGTTGCCTCCCAAATGGGAACAAAATGCACTTCATCAAAAACGTCGGCATGATGCTGGGCCAGCCACTGATGGGTCGTTTCTATGAGGTGCTTCGGACGTGCCGTAACAATAACCAGACGAAACCTCTGCTTTAGATGCGCAAGCACCGCCCCTGCTTCTTCTATTTTGGCGTAGGCGAGCGTTCTTTCGGAAGTGTGAAATTCTGCTGCTCGGCGCAACACTTCTGCCCATTCCATCTCGCCCCACAGATTCACCCAAACATCGTCATACTCCTCGGGCTGGAGATTAGTGCCGTATCGTTCATTACTGAACTGCACAAATGCCGCAGCGTGAAGTGCCAAGACGTCATCCAGATCAATGGCGATTGTGGCTTTGTGCATAGCTATTAGAGTGAGGTTTTACTAACCCGCGACTTGGCTTCGTGAGCCACCGTTTGCAGGAACTCATCAATCGTACGGGATGCGGTTTCGGGCTGGACTTCGAGGTCTTTGCGAATACGCGGTATCACTTCCCCACCACTCATCTCTTTTTCACCGAGTACTACCGTGTAGGGGACTTTTGCTACTTCGGCAGCACGGATTTTTTTGCCCACCGATTCGTTAGAGTTGTCGACCAGCACACGCAGGCCCAATACTTTGGCCTGTTGGCGCAGCTTTTCGGCGAATTCCACGGTGTTATCTTCCTGATTTACGGTAATGAAGCGCACCTGCTCGGGGGCTACCCAAACCGGGAACTTCCCTGCTGTGTGCTCAATATATACGCTTAAGAAGCGCTCCACTGACCCGAGCAGGGCACAGTGAACCATCACCGGTTGCTGCAGTGAGCCGTCTTCGGCAGTGTACTGCAGCTCAAAGCGTTCAGGTTGTACGAAGTCGAGTTGTACCGTGGCTACTTGGTGCTCACGACCGAGGGCGTCACTGGCCATAAAGTCGATCTTTGGCCCGTAAAACGCCGCTTCGCCGGTTTCTTCAAAGTAATCGAGCCCGTTGGCTACTACGGCGCTTTTAAGCTGTTCTTGAGCGCTGACCCACAGTGCTGGATCGCCCAAATAAGCGTCAGTGTCATCACGGTAACTCAAGCGAACGCGCAGCTTCATGCCGACGGTGCCGTAGAGCTCGTTGGCACAAGCCAACAGGCTGTTAATTTCGGTTTCTATCTGGTCTTGACGGCAAAATACGTGGCTGTCATCTTGGGTGACAGCCCGGACGCGGTTTAAGCCGCCCAGTTCACCGGTTTTTTCGTCGCGGTAGATCGTGGCCGTTTCTAAATAGCGTAGCGGCAAATCGCGGTAGCTACGGGCCTGAGCGGCATAAATCCGGGTATGGTGCGGGCAGTTCATGGGTTTCATGACCAGCTCGTCAGAGGTTTCTTGGCTTTTTACGAGGAATAGCTCATCACCAAACTTGGCCCAGTGGCCGCTGGCCTCATATAGTTCCTTCTTGGTAATGTGGGGGCTCCAGACCTTTTGGAAGTCGTAGCGCTCACGCAGCTCATTACTAAAGCGAGCTAGTTCGTCGCGTAACACCGTGCCACGGGGCGTAAATATCGGCAATCCAGAACCAACCATATCAGAGAACACGAACAGATCGAGTTCTTGGCCCAGCTTGCGGTGGTCGCGCTTTTTGGCTTCCTCGAGCATATCCAGGTGCTGGCGTAACTCCTTAGGAGTAGTGAAAGCCACCCCGTAAACACGCTGCATCTGGGCATTCTTTTCACTACCACGCCAATAGGCACCGCTAACACGCATCAGCTTGAAGGCACCGACCTTGCCAGTTGATTCCAGGTGCGGCCCCCGACAGAGGTCGGTGAAGTCGCCGTTGCGATAGAACGACACACTTTCGACGGCGGCGTCGCCGGTGGCAATCGAGCCAAGCTCGTCGGCGCTTAAGTCGTTAGCAACAGTGGTACCGGCCCGCTTCAGATCGTTCAATAACTCTTCTTTATACGGCTGGTGGGCGTCTTGTGCCCAAGTAATGGCTTCGTCGATAGGCTCTTCAAGGCGTTCAAAGGGTTGGTCGGCATCAATAATAGACTTCATTTCGGCCTCTAGGCGGGCAAAGTCGTCTTCGGATAGCTTGGTCTCACCAAGGTCGATGTCGTAGTAAAAGCCATGCTCTACTACTGGACCAACGCCAAATTTGGCCTCTGGCCATAGGTGTTGGATGGCGGTCGCTAGAATATGCGCGCTTGAGTGCCGCATTGCGTGAAGGTGGTCGTGTTGGTCTGCCATAGCTGTTGCTCCTTATTACATATAAAAAGACGCGTGGACTAATGCATTCTCGCAAATTG
Source organism: Candidatus Saccharimonadota bacterium (assembly GCA_028286405.1). GTDB lineage: Bacteria > Patescibacteriota > Saccharimonadia > Saccharimonadales > UBA4665 > JAGQNO01. The sequence continues at coordinate 6,343 of JAQBRP010000010.1, read as the reverse complement.
CACTAGTCCACACGTCTCGGTCCCGGCTACGCCAGGAGGTTCCACCTCGACTTTTACTCTTGCAACATATGGTTATCGTACCCCTGTTGCCACTCCCACGAAGCTCCGCAGCTGGTTAGACCGCCTCAATGCTTATATACACTATACCACCACTGTAATTTCGGGTAAACAAAAAGCGGTTAATGGCTCTCGCAAATACCATCAACCGCTTCGCTTGTCGGATAAAGCACCCGGCAAAACTCACCTACAACTAATATAGCACGGGTAGTACTATGTGGCTAGTATTAGAATGCTGTATTTCCTACACTTCCCCATGTGGATAAACATTTTAATTCAACGTCATATTTGGCGTTGGCCCACGCCACCTATATTTTTCCGCGCGCTATGGCTCTATACTCCCTAACCTTAGCTCAAACAAAATCAACCTACTGGCAGCTGTTGCGATAACAGACAGAATAAGCTATGCTGGTATCTGTTAAGGACGGGCGACGCTTCGCTCGTGCCTACAAAAAGCAAAGACTTTTGCTTTTTGGGGTGATTAGCTCATTTGGCTAGAGCGCCTCATTGACGTTGAGGAGGTGAGAGGTTCGAATCCTCTATCGCCCACCAATTTGCATACGGTAAAACCGCTCCAAGGGGCGGTTTTTATTTGTACTTCTCCCACTCTGCTTGCTGTTTATGTCGTAAATATAGGCGATGATCAATTAATCGCTGGCTGCGTAGGAAAGCTGCCTGCTGTGCGAGACCTTCATAAAGTGGGTCTCCAGGCACATCGAATATGGGCACGGGGGTGATCCGGTGGTGAGCCGCTCGTCGACTTACCTCGTCGTGGTTGCGTTGAAGGACCTTGAACATCTCAGCATCTTCCTGCTGGGATACATGGAACGCGATCAGTACCACTGTATTGGCATAGGCGACAGCTCGCAGTTGTCGAGGAGTAAAGTGATTGCTCTGGCTGATCCAGTTGCCGGTTCGTATCCGTTCATCGAGTGATTCTAAGCGTGCCGGAGAAACAATAGGAACCTCTGGCAGTAGCCCGTGAGCTGCCGGTCCATCATTCCAGATAGTAGCCAATTCTTCAGTTAGCGCCGCGCGTTCGTTATCAAGTCCACCAGTTAGGAGAAATCTGGGCATAGTAACCCCGTTATACGCCTATATGTAGGTCTGGTCAATGTAGCACCAGCCAATGCTATTACCGACAGAATTACCGTATTCGTAGATTAAGGGGTGCCCTGTTTCTTGGTAGTGCTTGAGGGCGTGCTGCTGCGGCGAGTCATCGGAACAGCCCACGTGGCCACAGAGTAAACAGATACGCAGGGCGTTCCAGCGGGTATGCTGTTGTTCGCATTCTAGGCAGCCCTGGCTCGATGGCACAACCTGCTGGGCCATACTCAGGTGGGTACAGTCTGGTTGGGCTACAGCCTGTTTAAACTCTTGTTCGGCCGTTCGCTGTGACTGGACTGCAGCTTTTTGCACCGGTGGGCGACCACGCCACCACCGGTATCCGACAACTGCACCAGCAATCAGTAGCAAGATGAAGAAGATCATAACGATGGTACCCAGCGGGCTGTGGTGCTTCACACCGAAGGCAGCGAAGCTCTTGGCACTCGTGAGGCTAAAGCTCATCTGTTGCTTCTGCTGGTCGTAGGTTGCCTTGGCCGTCTGCCAGCCGCCGCTGCTCAGGGTGCGCACGGTTATATTCTCATAACCGTCGGCAACGGCAGCGAGCTTCATGGTGAGTGGGACTGACTTCTCGAAGCTGTCGACAACCGTACCGTCTTCGGTAACACAGAGAAGTTCGTAGGGGCCGAGCAGCGTACTCTGACCCTTAATGGTGCTGGTGCTCTCATCATCGGTGGTATTCAGCGTACAGCTGTAGTCGCCCTCAATAGCGCCCTCGGGGATTTTGGCAGTCACTAGCTTGTCTTGGCTAGTAATACTGTTTGAAGAGCTGGCAAAGGCGTCAGTGGTAGCCTGTGCAGTCACCATAGCCGACACCTGGCCATCGGCACCCACTGCCTGCAATTGGTAGTAATAGGTTGTCGAGAAGTCAGCACCCTCGTCGTTATAGGTCGCTAGCTTGGTGTTGGCGAATTCTTGCCAGTCGGTTCCATTAGTAGAGCGGCTGATTAGATAATGATCGGCATTGGCGGCAGCGTCCCAAGTCAGCACGACGATCTTATGTGATACCACATCGGCTGAGAAGTTTTCGGGCGTAGCCGGTGCGGCTGGTTTAACGGCCACCGTGCTCTTGGTGCTGGAAGACTTCTTGGTGCTTGATGAAGGAGAGCTACTGGAGCTGGAGGTACCGCCAGAAGATGCTGTGCCACCGCCAGATGATGTTCCACCACCGGAGCTACCGCCGCCAGCTGAACTGCCCCCGCCTGCCGGAGGCGGAGGACAAGCTGGCGTTTTAATGGACTGCACTGACGTGGCCGGGCCTGTCTGACCGTTAGCTGAGGCAGTAAGTTTAGCTGCGTACTGGGTGTTACAGACACCATTCAAGGAGTAGTTGGTGGCGGTTGTGGTAGTTACGGGACTGAACGCTCCGCCGCTAGTGCTAACGTAGACGGTGTACTTCTCACTGAAGCCAGCAGCATCTTTCCAATCCATATTTACCTTATAACCGACCGTACCAATGCTGGTCCACTGGGCAGCTGGGCATGCCGGCGTAGCTGAGGCGCTCTTATAAGCGGTTTGAGCCGCTCCACCAGCCCCAGCGGCAGCCACTCTAAACGTATGAGACACACCACAGGTAAGCCCTTGACGAGCAATTTGTTTACTATTGGACGTCCAGTGGTCAATCGTCGTGCCACCTCTGACGGTTTCACCAATCCAGTGGTCTTTGGTGTAACCATCCCAAGCAACAGTCACGCCGTACTGTATGCCATTACCAGGGGTCGCCGATACGTTGGTGATCGACGGAGTTTGCGTTGCGGCGCTCTCGGCAAATATGCCTGGTACCATGACCGCCCCAAGGCTCACGCAGAGCAACACAATGGCCGCAGCGGTTACGCCACTGCTCTGGAGAAGTGTCTGTAAAGGGTTCTTTTTTGTTTTTCTAAACATGGCTTTAATACTTATGATTTTAACATACAGCCATCAGAGGCCAAGCGCAAGCGGTTTCCCCTGTTAGGGGTCTTGACACAGGCGGCAGTTTTGAGTAGACTTGATAGGTTAAACGAGAGCTTGAGAGAGTTTTGAGTATCGCACAATCAAGCGCGCTCGATGCGTTCCCGCTGTTCTACGAAGAGTTAACCTCTTCGCTACCAACAGCTCGCATCCGCCGCAACCGCAACAGCTAATACTGTCGGCGGGACAACAATTCAACCTGACCCCTATTGCCTGGAACGGCTCAGTTCCAGGCAATTTTATTTGGGAGTTTTACCCCTTTTTATGGCTATTTATCCACTTGCATTTTTAATAGCGTAATGACAATATGTAGTCATGGTCTGTTACACATGTGGCGGCGATACAGCCGTTTTGAACTCTCGACCCCAGAAACGCAGCAATCAAGTCTGGCGACGACGTCAGTGTGTGTTGTGCGACACGGTATATACCACTACCGAGTCGATCGACTATGCCAAAAGCCTGCTGGTTCAGACTACTACTAAAAAACGACTGCTACCGTTCAGCCGCGATCGTCTGCTACTCAGTTTGTATAAAAGCCTGGGCCATCGCCCGACAGCCTTGAGTGACGCTGGGGGCCTGTGTGCAACTATTATTGCCAAGCTGGCACCGACTGCAGAAAATAATGTGATCAATACTCGGCGCATTGCCGAAACGGCCCTCGTGGCCTTAAACCGCTTTGATAAGCTGGCCGCCCAGCACTATCAGGCGTTCCATAAATTGTAGCTACTTCTTGTGACGACTAGGATCGGCAGCGGTGGTCACGGTCTCACCGCTTTTCATAACCACGGCTTTTTCGGTAACATCGAATTTACTGATGTACCAGCCGAACATTAAACGAGTCTGCGAATAGAATGCGGCCGTGGCACCGTAACCAATGGCGGTAACCGGTGCCAGCGCCCATTGCAGCAGCATGAGCACCGAGCGGTGTCGGCGGTAGCGAGCCGGTCGAGGCGGCAAAGTAACTAACGATACGTACACCGAGGCAAGCAGGAATAGAATGCCGATCCGCTGAAAGTTACTGACCATAGTCGGCAATATCAGCGCACCGTACAGCTGCGGCTGCACAAGCGGCGGAATAAAGGCTGCGCCAAACACCAAAACCGTACCCGTGGCCCAGGTAACATGACCCTCGAGGGCCCGCAGTAATTTGCCAAAGGCGTCCCATTTAGGCACCTTGTTCTTGGTCCAGAAGGCTTTGTCGGCGATATACGCGACGTCCGAGGCACCATAGGTCCAGCGTCGGAGCTGGATGAACTGGGCTTTCATGGTGCGCAAATAGCCATCGGCCAGCACGGCATCTTGGTAAATCGGAATGAACACCGGGTAAACTCGGTAATCACCATCGAAACGGAAGTACGACCGCCAAAAATGGTGACCGTCTTCAACAATGGTGCGCACGCTCCAAAAGTCCATATCTATCAGCGCCTGCATGCTTTGGGCATGGGCCGAGAAATTACGCTGCAGATGGGGGCGCTGACTTAGTACAAAGTAAAACAAGTTATTGCTCACGGCGATAACCCGCATGAGCGTTGGGGCATCCCAAATATTATTCGTGAACATCGGAATAGGCTGGTAGGAAGCCCGGAGTGGATCCGGTGCTACACAATATAAGTAGCTGACGGCTGCAAAGTACTGCTTGTCGGGGCGATTGTCGGCGTCCAGGGTGGTGACCACTACATTGGCCGGATCAATCTGTTCCTCAGCCAAGTATTTTTGCAGCTCACGGCCAGCACAGGTAACGTTGCCGCCCTTGCCTATCACTTCACCCGGAATATTAGCTGGGTGTTTAACTGCCATTGCATGGTGGAAGTGGTGGCCATACAAACTGAGTAATTCTTGTACTCGCTCTTCGGTAGCCTCTCCGGCGCGAGCCTCATAGGCGAACACTAAGATCATTTTTTTGGGGTCATAGCTGTTTGCTAGAACTGCTTGAATGGTAGGTTCTAGTACTTCCCGGCTTTCGTTGACGGTAGCCACGACTACGGCGTGCATCAAGTCGCTTGGTCGGTACACCTTGTCGAAAGTTTTAACGCGCGCCATATTTTCGAAGTGCCATTTTGGCCGCTCAATGTTGCTGTCGGTAGCCTTGCCGATTTCGACATCGGCCAGCAGCGCCGCCCAATCCAGGCGCATGTGCTTTTTGTGCGTTAAGTAGCCAGCAATGGTGCGAATTGGCCCCGCCACCGAGGTCCGCACAAAGTAAATCAATAGGTATATAAGAATAAATGGTACCGATAGCGGTGTCGGCTTACCGGCAATATCAATCACAATAAGACTCAGCAGTAGCGGCATGAGTAACATGGTGTAACTGATGGCACCAGGCAGGATTTCAAAAAAACGATAATGCCCTTTGCGATCTTTTTCGTAAGGAATCTCGAGGTCGGTCATATTTAGTGCAGTACCAGCAATGCATTACTGATAATTGCCGTCAGCAAGAGCAGTAAAATACCAATTGCCAAGATAACAATCGACAAATGTCGGTTTACCGGATAGGTACGCAGACTTAAAGAGGTGTGTATGGCCAGTACCAGGAAGGCAAACAGAATAAAGCCCAACAGATCACTCACGCCACCTGTTTTGAAGGCGTTAATACCGAGCGAAGAGCGATATTGCACGATGTAACTGTTGCCGTGCCCGGCACTCAGCCGCGTCAGCACCAGCACAACCGTACTGAACGCCAAAAAAGCGTTGGTGCTGAGCAGCAACAGTATAAGGTGGTCTTGAAAATACTTCTTTGGCATGGCCATGGCGTTAGGCCATATTGTAGCATTTTTCGCGGGTTTTTGTTGACCCACCTCGCGCAGCCGGGGCCACTATGACTCGATTCTTAACACTTTAGTTTTTTGCAATATACCATATAAGCTATAAATATAGCTTATATGGTATATTGCAAAACGAGGCAATCGCCAGATACGGTATTAGCGCCCTCGGTGAAGCGCTGCTATAATAATCCGGCATGCGTGCCACCTTAGCTCAGTTGGTAGAGCGACACATTCGTAACGTGTAGGTCAGCAGTTCGATCCTGCTAGGTGGCTCCACGCTGTAACTCATCATTTGGCTCAGGATTATGCGCCAACCACCTATCCGCGCTATACTAGAAAGACTATATGAGAACAACATTTCAAAGTTCTATAAAAGACCGTTCCTATCTGACACCCCTCGTCCTGGGAGGGATACTCGTCGTCATCCTGCTGATAATGGGTGTCAGCCA
>JAQBRP010000012.1 GCA_028286405.1 Candidatus Saccharimonadota bacterium | reverse complement strand
CGCGGAATAACTTCCTTAAGCTTTGCGGTCGTCTCGCGGCCTAAGCGATCGGCCTCAGTGCGGTGCACCATAACACTGAGCGCATCAATCCGCTCACCAGCCACGTAAAAATCGACCTTCACGAGGTCTTCAGCGTGGTAGCTGTCGAGCTCGTAGTTAAACGAACCGTAACCACTGGTAATACTCTTTAGCTGGTCGTAAAAATCGGTTAGCAGGTTAGCCAGCGGCGCTTCAAAGCTAACGAGCGCCCGGTCTTCCATGTAGCTAAGGTTTTTGTGCTGCCCACGTTTGTTAGCAATCAGCTGAATTACCGGACCGACGTATTCTTGCGGCACGACAATTTCGCCCTTAATCCAAGGCTCGCGGATCTCCTCAATTTTTGACGGATCGGGCAAGTCAGCGGCGCTTTTAATGTCGATTTCTTCCCCGTTCAGGAGTGTAATCTGATAATCAGTCGACGGGTTAGTGACCACTAACTCTAAGTTATATTCCCGCTCCAAGCGCTCCCGCACAATGTCCATATGAAGCAAACCGAGGAAGCCAATGCGTACGCCAAAGCCCAGCACCGGCGAGTTTTCTGGCACGAACTGCAGCGCCGAATCACTGAGACTCAACTTTTCAACGGCATCTTTAAGTTCCTGGTAAAACTCGTTGGATTCCGGAAAGAAGCCGGCGTACACAAACGGTTGGACATCTTTATAGCCAGGCAGCTGATTAGTGGCTGGGTTGGCAGTTAATGTCACCGTGTCACCGACTTTAGCATCGCGAGTGGTTTTGAGGTTAGTGACGATGTAGCCAATCTCGCCGGTTTTTAGCAGTGATCCGGCGGTCATTTCGGGCTTCAGGGCACCAACCTCTAGGGCAATGCCCGATACTGAAGTAGCCAGCATTTTAATTTGGGCGTTTTTAGCAATCGAGCCGTCGACCACCCGAACGTACAAAATAACGCCACGGTAATCGTCGTAGTAGCTATCAAAAATCAGGGCCCGGGTTTGCTCGGCGGTCGACACGATTGGTGCCGGGACATCTGTAACGACCCGCTCCAGTACGGCCTCGATGCCCGAGCCGGTTTTTGCGGAAATTTGTAGAATATCTTCAAACTTACAGCCCAGCAGGCTGACAATTTCGGCACCCACACGCTGCACATCGGCAGCCGGTAAGTCGATTTTGTTCATGACCGGAATAATAGTCAGGTCAGCAGCAATTGCCAGGTATACATTGGCCAGTGTTTGCGCTTGGATGCCCTGAGAGGCGTCGACCACCAGCAGAGCGCCTTCACAGGCCTCAAGGCTACGCGAGACTTCGTAACTAAAGTCGACATGCCCGGGTGTATCGATCAGGTTCAGCTCGTAGCCTTTGTATTCCATGCGCACCGGGGCCAGCTTAATGGTAATACCCTTTTCGCGCTCCAAATCCATGCGATCAAGCAGCTGGGCCTTCATATCGCGCATCAGCACGGTTCCGGTTAACTCTAACAGACGGTCAGCCAGCGTCGACTTACCGTGATCAATATGCGCAATAATGCAAAAATTTCTAATTTTGGACTGGTCCATGTCAGGCTATTGTACCAGAGGTGGACTACTGGCGATAGTTAGCTGGCATGGCCGGAGTCCCGAATGCTGACAAACTTATTGCCGGCAATAATGAGGTGGTCGAGTAGTTCAATACCAAGAATGTCACCGGCGGCCTCCAGCTGGTCGGTCACCTGTACATCGGCCAACGTAGCCTGCAGACTACCCGATGGGTGATTATGGGCAATAATTAAAGCCGCTGCACCGCGCTCAATGGCTGGCTGAAATACCTCACGGGGGTGCACAATATTGCTGGTTAGGCTGCCCACTGAGATTACTTCGTCGTGCACCACTTGGTAGCGGCTATTTAAATATAGGCCGCGGAGTTGCTCCTTTTGCAAATGGCCCATAGCCTTAAGGTGTTGATAGGCTTGCTTGGCATTACGCACATGCACGGGGCGACCAGCAGCAGTTGAGTAGTAACGGCGACCGAGCTCAAAGGCAGCGACAACCTGGGTGGCTTTACCCAACGGAATATTGGCAGTTTCGGCCAGCCGCATGGCGCTGAGCTCGTTACCGAGAGCCCGTTCACCGTATTCTTTGATGGTGCGGTGAGCCATGGCCAAAACATCTTCTTTTTTACTGCCAACGCTCCATAGTATGGCCACCAGTTCGGCGACGCTTAGTTCTTGCGGGCCAACGGTAGTTAGCTTTTCGCGCGGTTTTTCGGCGTCGGGCAAGTCTTTGACGCGCAAGACGTAGTCTTGGTTTGATTCGCCCACGACCACGTCGTGGTCAACAATACGATAGGCTGCTTTTTGGGTCGCTAACATGCCTCAATTATACTGCGTAAACCAATTTCAAACATTAAATAATTATTAACTTTTACAGATAACAGATATGACAAAAGTAATCAAAATTCAACTTTAGCTGGCTTGAGCACAATGGCCTTCAGTCGAGCAACCACTGGCTTGGCTTCGGCGAGCCCAAATAGCGAGGAAATGGTCAGGTGTACTCCAAACGTAACGGCAGCAATTAGGAATAGCTTAGAGCCCAGGGTGAAGAAACCACGGTCCAGCGCGCCCAGCGGATACAGCGTAATCATAGTAAAGGCAGCGACCACACTAAAGCCGGTGACCGACACAGTCAAGAACACGCCAGCCCAGAATTCACGGTCCAGTAATTTATGGTCACGGAGAAGCATAATGCCAAACAGCACCAGCACTTCGGCAGCCGCAGTAGCTGACTGGGCTATGGCCAGACCACCGACGCCATAGACACTGGGCTTAGCTAACTGCATGGCCAGAACAATGTTAAATGCCACGGTCGCAATCGACACGTAGAATGGCGTTCGGGTATCTTTTTGGGAGTAGAACCAGCGAGAAACCAGTGAGTAAATAATGCGGAAGAATATGGCCACCGTCAAAAAGCCAAATATCATAGTAATCTGGTCGTTTCCTTGGGTAAAGATTAAACGAGCCAAGTAGCCTCGACAGAAGTAACAAACCACTACCAGCGGTGCGGCAATCCAAATCATGGCCCGCAGGGTCATTAAGAAGTCACGCCGGAATAAGTCAGGTCTTCCCTGGCTCAAGCGGGCGTTAAGGCGCGGGAAGGCCGCCGTCGAAATGGTGGTACCAATAAGCAATATTGGGGCCATAGCCAGCGTGTAGGCATTGCTGAAGTAGCTAATGTTGCCGCTACCAAGCCCCGAGGCAATTCTGGTTTGGACAACTTCGTTGATTTGATCCATGCCCTGGTCCAGCGAACGTGGTGGCAGATTACGTAGCACGCCGCGAAAGTCCGGGCTGCGCCACTGGATGTGCGGCCACCAGTTAAAGCTCAGCCCACGAAGACCAATCATGATCACCAGCAACTGAGCAACCGACCCAATCATCGCTCCAATACCCAGACCAACTATGCCAATGTTATGTCTAAATACGAAAATACTAATGATGATTGATAAGTTGTAAAAGATTGGCGCAATCGCGTAAAAGAAGAAGCGTCCCATGGTTTGCTGGGCGCTGGTCAGCACGCCCGAAATAGTAAAGAACAGCGGACTGAAGGCGATAAAGCGCATGATAGTCGCGGCATTCTGAAGCTGTTCGGGATTCTTAGCCATGCCTGGTGCCACCACGTAGCGCAGCAGCGGTTCGGCAAACAGCAGAATAATCACGCCCACAATCAGCATGGCAACGGTCAGCACATTCATCAGGCTCGATGATAACTCCCACACCGACTTGCGGCCGTTCTTGTGCAGGCGATCAGACAGCGTTGGCATAAAGGCCACACCCAAGGCTCCAGCCGCCAGCGTAAAGAAAAACAAATCAGGAATAATGAAGGCAGCAAAGTAAGCGTCCGTGCCGTTCGGGCCGTGCACCGGGAAGTTACCGTTTACAAACTTGGTACGCAAAAACCCGAGCAGCTGACCAATGAGTGAAGTGGCAATTAATAACGTCGCCACATTAGAAATAGTAGGGCGCTTTTTCTTAGTCGCTGGAGCGGTGGGGTTCATGCGTTATGGGCAGTCATTAGCTCCACCCAGTATACCCCGTTTGAGCGGCGTTAGGGCGAGTTTATCACTCTCTCAACAATGGACACTCTCAAAAATAGTATACGATCGTTACTAATTTAGTATCAGCCATATACTACTTCTGAGAGTGACCTAACAAAAGAACGCAGGAGGCTTGCCCCGCTGCTAGTATCTACCGTTTTATACGGAGCGTGGTAGCGTCTTCAACTGGTGCTTCAACTGACTTTTTCTTGCGCTTGCGGGTGCGTTTACGCTTGGGGGCGGACTGGTCGGCTGCCGGGGACGGCTGTGTGGCGGGTGTTTCGATTGCCGCGTGCCCAATTGACTGCGGCACCGACTGTACCACTACGGACGGCTTCGCGGGAGCCGCTGGCTGCTTGGGTTGCTTGTTATCGGGCTTGGGCGCTGGGTTATTGGTTTTTACGAGGTAGCGGTCGCTCACGTAGCGATCGACGTACTCGCGGCTGACGGCGTACTGCGCCCGTGAGCGCTCCACAATTTCCGAGGTGTAATCTGGTCCTTCTGGCGGCAGGTTCAGTGAGATAGCCGAGAAACCAGGGATTTTTTCGCCCTCAATGGTCATGCTGATTACAAAGTGACGGTTGTGCATGTGCACCAGGTCGTACTCCAAAAAGCGCGGCTCAAAGTAGCGCTGCATGTTGCGAGCGTCGTCGACGCCCATACGGAAGGCAATAATTGAACCAACGTTACCAAACACGGCGTCCTTAACTTCCATGGACATTTGGGCAATATACTGGTTGGCGACGGTTAGGTTCAGGCCATACTTTCGGGCTTCGGATAAAATTGTGGCAAATGAGTCGGTGGCAAAGTTCTGGAATTCGTCCACGTACAGGTAGAACGGCGACCGTTCGCTGGCTGGAATATCGGCCCGGCTCATGGCACCGAGCTGAATTTTGGTCACCAGCAAGGCACCAAGCAGCGCGGCGTTGTCTTCGCCAACTAGGCCCCGGCTGAGGTTCACAATTAGAATTTTCCGCTGGTCCATAATTTGCCGGAGGTTAAAGCTCGACTTCGGTTGGCCAATGATGTTACGCACCAGTGGGTTAGCCGTAAAGGCACCGACCTTGTTTAGTACTGGCGCGACGGCTTCGGCCGCAAACTTGTCGTTCCAGCTGGCAAATTCAATCTCCCAGAAGTTACGCACCACTGGATCGCTCACATATTTGAGAACATCTTGCCGGAAACGCTTGTCAGTTAAAATACGAGTGATGTCGAGCATGGTGGCATCGGGATAATCGAGCAGGGCTAGCAGCGAGTAGCGCAAAATATACTCTAGCCGTGGTCCCCACGATTCGAACATGCGCTTCAGCACGCCAATCAGTTCTGACGCAGTGTGCGTGCGCAACTTGGGGTCCTGCACTTCCATGGGGTTGAAGGCAATCGGGAAGTCGGTATCGGCTGGGTTGAAGTAAATAACGTCCTGGGCGCGCTCGGCCGGAATACGCTGCAGCACGTTCAGCGCATAATCACCGTGCGGGTCAATAACTGCAAAGCCATATGGACTATAGATGTCCGAAATGGTCAGCAGTTCTAGTAGGCCAGATTTACCAACACCGGTCTGTCCAATGATGTACAGGTGCCGTCCACGATCAATCCGCGGCAAACCGAACATAGTGTTGTGGCCACGGAAGTTCGTGGTGGCAACGGGGCTAATATCGGGTCGCGGTTCGGCCCCCACCAGTGGCAAGTTAGCCGGCGGTTCAGCGGTTTGGCTCAGGGCCCATAAAATATAGGGCGTTTCCACATTGGTGTGCGGCAAGTGATACAGGGTGGCGACTTCTTCAATATTGAGGATTTGGCCCTGCTTAAAGTCGCGCGATTCATAATGCGCCAGCATCGCCGGATCGTCCAAAATACGACGTTGTTCAAAACCATTCAAGTAGGTGGTGTTGAACTGCTTGTAGCTGGCAATAATACTTTGCAAGCGCAGCTTAGCATGCTGCGGCGGCGCACTGCCGCGGTATACAATACGCACGCTCGACTCAAAAGCCAACTTGTGGCTCTTTTCTTCGGCGGCCCCGGCCCGAGAGGTCTCGTATTCAGTTAGTGTGGCCTTTTCACTCTTGCCCTCTTCTGGTGGTGCCCACAGCGCGCCCAGCATGGCCGTGGGGTTAGACACCGACTTTGACTTACCGCGTAGGCCAGCAACATATTTTTCGCTTTTGCGGTGCCAGTTACTGCTTGCCGGACGCAGCACCAGCTGAATCCAAGCCTCTTCTGTCTCATCGAACTTGCTGAGGGCAGCAGTAATTGCGGCCAGTGGGTCGACCTCAAAGCTTTGGAAGGTTTTGATCGGCAAGGCGTCGTTGTTAACCAGCTTCATTTCACACAGCAGCGTGGTTGGGTATTGTACGGGATCGTGCCCATGGGCATAGTCATCAATTTCGCTAATTTGCACCGTGGGGTACTGGGCGTATATTTGCTCTTCGACAAAGCTTTTTAGGTATTGTGGTACCCACACGTAAAAGCCAATGCGCTTTTTAAGCACCGCAATTTCAAAACTTAAACGCTCGCGAATCGGTGCCTTAAAACGCTTCTGTGACGGCAAGGTGAGCAGACCGTGCAGCGAGGCAAACATTTGCTCGGCGGCTAGCTCCTTTTTTTCGTTGGTCCGAGGCACCTGTAATAACAAGACAACACCGCTGTTATCTTGCGCTTCTTCGGCTAAAGGTTGAGGAGAATCTGCCATATATTGTAGTACCCACCAAGTGGCTTATCCTTATTTTCTCATTTTTGACCGTATAAAGACAGGGGTTATTGCAACAGATATATACTTGACAATTTATGTAGCTTATGCTATAATGAGATGATACCGTTGAGTGAGGTTTTACTCCGGTGCACATTAACAAGCTCTCTGTTACTACTCCCTCGTGAGTGGTGGAAACCAAGCGTACGAACGGCTTCGCCCGTTTAGCTTCCACCATTCGTCCATTCGGACACCAACAAGGGAGACACCATGAACACCATGCTCGCTAACGAGTTCGCCATCGATCTCGACCCCGAGGACGGCTACGGTCAGGGCATTCTGCTCGTCACCGACGTGCGGCTGTTGCTCCGCTCCGCCGTGCCCGGTCAGTACCACTACACCGTGCCGTATGACAGCAACAACATCATCCGGGTTCTCAACCTGGGCGATGAGGGCAACGTCGACGCCTGGCACATCGCCTGTGAGCTGCCCTTCACCGAGACGATGAATCAGCTCGACAAGCTCTTCAGCTGCTACGCCGACTACTACACCATGTCCAAGATCTGGGTCGACCTGCGAGTCAACTTCTTCGGTGCCAACGACACGATCCTCCACACGGAGATCTACGGCGGCGGCGAAGACGCCATCACCTTCAACATCTACTGCCAGGAGTTCTGGGACACCGGCTCGTTGGCAACCGCCAACTGGGCTCCGCTCCTCCGGATCTACCTCGGCGTCGGACGTCCCTTCCGCGAGTTCGTCGGCTACGACCAGATCGAGGCCTTCCTGTCAGAAGTCACACCCGGCGGCACGAACTTCCACGTCCCCTACGTCGTCGTCCGCCCGGACGACACATCGGAAGACGGCTTCAAGGCTCGCGGCTTCATGGTGCACTACGGCTAGTAACCCGCAACAGAGAGCTGCATACGGGGCGGGAGAGGAGACGGCAACGTCTATCGTGTGTGCTTCGGCATACACCCTCTCCGCCCTGCAGTTCCCCAAATCCACAAAGTAATTTGCGGCTTTAGCGAACTGATAACCACAGGCCGGCGGGGTGCGAGGCTGAGTGCAGCTTTACGCCCAAACTGTGCCAGACTCGCGAGCTGTTAGTAAAGCGCGGCGGCTTGCGGCATCTTGGCACTCTTCAAAGTCTTGTCGACTTCTTCAGCGTCGACCGTTTCTTTTTCGAGCAGCAGGTCTTTAAGTGTTTCGAGTGGCTTGAGGTTGGCCTTGATGACCTCGCGGGCGCGGTTGGCGGCTTCGGTAATCAGACCTTCGACCTCTTGGTCGATGATTTTAGCAGTTTCTTCGGAGTAGTCACGTTCGTGGACCATGCGGTCGATCATCATGCCTTCGTCGGCCCGGAAGACCTGATCCCGTAGCTTCTTACCCATGCCTTGGTTGACGATCATGTCGCGAGCAACTTCGGCAGCGTTCTGTAAGTCAGAGCCAGCGCCAGTGGTAATGTGGTCAGCACCTAAGATTATTTCTTCGGCAATACGGCCGCCCATGCCGCGGGCCAGCATGTCTTTAAACTGCACCAAGCTGACGTAAACACGATCCTCTGGCGGTATAAACCAGGTAACACCACCGGTGCCGCCACGGGGAATAATGGTGACCTTGTGCACCGGATCGCTGTCGGGCAACACGTGACCAACTAGGGCGTGGCCAGCTTCGTGGTAAGCGGTGACTAACTTATCTTTTTCAGTCATGACCTTGCTCTTACGTTCGGGGCCGATGGCTACGCGCTCAAAAGCTTCGGTAACGTCGGACTGGGCGATTTCAGTGTGGCTGTTGCGGGCGGCAATAATGGCCGACTCGTTGGCAATGTTGCTGAGATCGGCACCCGATGAACCGGCCGACTTAGCAGCCAGGGCGTCGAGATCAACGTTTTTGGCTAGGGGCTTTTTGGCAAAGTGAACTTTAAGAATTGCTTGGCGGTCTTTGCGGTCGGGCAAGTCAATGTTTACGCGGCGGTCAAAACGTCCGGGGCGTAGCAGTGCTGGGTCGAGCACGTCGGCTCGGTTGGTGGCAGCCAGCACGATAACGTTTTGGCCTTGTTCGAAGCCGTCCATTTCAACCAGAATCTGGTTGAGGGTTTGCTCGCGTTCATCGTGACCACCGCCCATGCCAGAACCGCGCTTACGGCCAACGGCATCAATTTCGTCAATGAATATAATGCAGGGGGCGTTCTTTTTGGCTTTGGCAAATAGGTCACGGACGCGTGAGGCACCAACACCAACAAACATTTCGACAAATTCTGAACCGGAAATGCTAAAGAATGGCACATTGGCTTCACCGGCTACAGCGCGGGACAGCATGGTTTTACCGGTACCGGGAGGGCCAACCAGTAGCACGCCCTTAGGAATACGAGCACCGAGGCTAGAAAACTTTTTGGGGTACTTCAAGAATTCAACGACTTCACTCAAGTCTTGCTTGGCTTCGTCGCTACCAGCAATGTCGGTAAAGGTTACTTTGTCTTTTTCGTTGCCGTACAGACGGGCGCGACTCTTGCCAAAGCTCATAGCCTGGTTGCCCTGGCCCTGGGCACTGCGCAACATAAAGAACAGTAGGGCACCAATCAGAATAACTGGCACAATGCTGGTGCCAATGGCCACCCAGGTCGAGCTACCGTTGGTTTCGGGCTGATAGGTAACATCGACCTTGGCCAGGTCAAAGCCCTGGTCTTTCAGGCTGTCACTGCTACCAACGTGGGTTTTGAGCGATGGTTTATCGTCACCCTTTTTAGTAATGGTCAGCTCATTGGTCTGGACGTCGATTTTAGAGTATTTGCCGGCGTTGGTTTCGCTGACTGCCTGGGTGTAAGGGATTTCTTTCAGAGAGCTGGGCTGGTTATAGGCAGCCACAATGATCAGGGTGAACAGCACGACGATGGCAATAAAGCCAACGTTTTTCATGCCTCGGTTTTTGGTATTCTTGCGATTCGGGCGAAGGGGTTTTTTATCCATATGTTCTCCAGTATACATCGGTGACTAAGTGATTGCTAGCGCTTGGCTGGCTCGAGTGCCAGTTACCTAAGCCAGGGCAAGCGTGACACGTCTTTGCGAAAAGTTCTTTACAAATATGGGGTGCGCTTTGTATGGATATTGTATGTTTTTGTAACTGGAGTTATTTGCTGAGCAGTAAACTACGCTTCTCCAACGTTAAATGTTGGCCGTGCAGTACATCGAGCCGCTTACCGGCCGGCTTCACTTTGGCCTGAATAGTGAGCCGCTCGATAGTTTGCCGGTCAAAATCGGCTGGTCCAGCTTGCCGTAACCAGGTGGCCATAACCTCGCGAGCAGCCGCATGCGGCAAGCTGGTAAACCACTGACGATCGAGGCTTCCCTGCGCTAAATGCGCGCTAAGCAGCTCGGTCAGCAGCGGATCAAGTTCGTCGTTTACTGTTTGCGCTCGGGCCAGGGTCATGAGCAGCTGCTGCCGCGCGTCGGCATCAAATCTGACCAGCAAGCGGTGGCGAATGTAATTGCGGGTGTATCGTTCATCGTGGTTAGTAGTATCCTCGCGCCAGCTTAATTTTTGCTTAGCGGCATAGGCCAAAATGTCCTTTTTTGGAACATGCAATAAAGGACGCTGAATTTCGACAGTGCTTTGTAGTGAAGTTAGCCCCCGCCGCCCGGTGCCGCGCAGTATATTAAGAATCGCCGTTTCGAGTACATCGTCCTGATGATGGGCGGTAATAACTGCCTGTGCGCCGGTTTGATTTCGAACGCCGTGCAAAAATTTGTAGCGTGCTTTGCGGGCGGTCGCCTCGCTGGCCCCAGCGCCTAGTTCGGCGCGTTCAGTCATAAAGTCCAGGTTGTAAGTAGTGGTAAGCTCCTGCACGAATGCCGCATCGTCGGCCGATTCCGGCCGTATACCGTGGTCAAAATGCGCTACCACTAGCTGTAATCCGGAAATTTGTTGCAACAAATGGAGCAGCGCAACGGAGTCAACACCGCCACTAACTGCTACTACATACTTCCCTGGCTGTAATTCAACCTGCATATCTGTAATAATTGTACCTGAATGAAGCATGTTTACTTTATGCGCCATGGGCTTAGCCTGATGAACCAGCAGGGCATTTTTTCAAGCACTACCGATACACCACTGACACCGGAAGGCATTGCCCAGTGCCACGCCGCCGGTAAAGAACTGCGCGGTACGGGCGTTGATTGCATTGTGGCCTCGCCTTTTCGACGGGCGCAGCATTCTGCTGAAATAGTTGCGGAGGAGCTTGGCATAGACCCGACGACAATCCTCTTAAACGAACATTTCGCGGAGCGCAGCTTTGGCCCCCTAGAAGGCACCACCTACTCGGCCACTGCCGACCTTGATGGTACCGAGGGTGTCGAACACAGCACCGAGCTTATCAAACGCGTTAGCCAAGGCCTGGAATACTTGCGATCGCTCGATGCCGACACTATTTTAGTTGTCAGCCATGGCGCGGTCGGCCGAGCCTTGCGTCACTTGCTGCATCCCGGAATCCCCTACAAAGGTAGTGCTAAGTTTCATAACGCTGAGGTGGTGGAGCTGCTATGAAACATGTCACCTACGTCACTACCAATCCGATAAAGTTTATGCGTGCAGAACGTCTGGCCAACGAACTCGGATTTAGCGTTGAACAAGTCAAAATAGATTTTGAAGAAATTCAAGGCGACGGCAAAACAATTGCCGCTCGTAAAGCTCAGCAAGCCTTTGATCAGTTACAGAAACCGGTCGTGGTCACCGATGACGAGTGGATTATTGCCGGTCTAGGCGGTTTTCCGGGTGCCTACATGAAGCAAATGAATGAGTGGTTTAGCCCCGGCGACTGGCTGCGGCTTACACATGATTTGGCCGATCGTAGTATTGTGTTGCGTCAACACACTATCTATCAAGACGCCGACGGTCAGCAATATTTTGTCGATGACAATGCGGGCCTGCTGCTGACCGAAGCTCGCGGCGAGAGCAACTATAGCCACCTGTCCGTCACTTCATTCGATGGTGGAGCCCATAGCCTAGCCGAAGATGTAACGGCAGGTAAGCCGCTACTAAATGCGGACAAAAAAACCGTCTGGCACCAGCTTGCCAACTGGTTCGCTACGCAGGAAAGCTAGTCGCCAGCTTTTGTATATCGCCACCCAGTGGCACTGAACCAAGACCAATAATTTCTTCCTCAAAGGCCGACTCGCTGGGAATATCATTCAGTAAATATATGGGCTTGTTTTGGTAAAAAGCCAGTGCCATTTCCATGAGCACATTGCCACCAATGTAGTTCGCGACACCGTGCTTTTCGTTATTCACAATTAACACGGCATCAGCCTTGGCAACTTCGTCAAAGTGCCCGCGCATCAGTGCTGCTTTTTTATGGTAGTCATTGGCATCGCCAAACCAGGTTTTGTAACTTGCTACATCAAAGTCACCACTGGCCTGCATTTTTTGAGCGGTCGCTGGCACCAAAACGGCATACCCGAGCTCTTCAAGCTGCTGCTTGAGCGCCATCACCTCTTTGTAAAAGTTAGCGCTGGAGCAAATAGTAATTATTTTCATACCCCTACTCTACCATTTGCGATCAAGATAATTAATCGCCCATTTAATTGCAAAATCAGTGTGTATATTGTATAATTAATTAATGTCTGAAAAGTTAATAATCGGCCTGACAGGTATGCCCGCCGCTGGTAAAGCCTTTATTGGCAAGCGCTTCGTGGAGCTAGGCTGCGAGTTGTATACCGTAGGCTCTACTCTAAAGCTGTACGCCGAGCGGCAAAACACACCCATACGTAACCGTGCCGATGCCGCTGATCTATGGCACCGTGTTGTTAGGCAGGACCCCATGGCCATGCTGCAAGTCCCCCTAGCAGCAAAAGGCGATGTAGTCGTTGATAGCATACGCGTGCCGAACCATGCCCGTCAGCTCCGCGCCCACGCCGAGATACAGGGAGCACGCTTTGTGCTCTTAGGAGCTGTTTGTGACTCCGATGAAGTGCGCTTTGCCCGAGCCATGGAAAACTTCGACGAACGCGGCCAGCGCGATCCAACTGACTTCGAGGCCTTTATCGCCGAGAATCAGCCAGAAATGTATAGCCCAGACCCCAACGAAATTAGCCTCCAAACAGTGCTCGACATGGCCGATTACCACATCGACACGCTGGCGCTCAGTAAGCGCGAAGTTATGGAAGCGGTCGATAATCTTTGGATGCTCCAACACTAGTCAACAGATACAAATCATGCTATATTTAACCCTGTTCTGCACACCGGAACAGCATGGCGGCTTAGCTCAGCTGGTTAGAGCGCCGGACTCATAAGCCGGAGGTCACAAGTTCAAGTCTTGTAGCCGCTACCAGCATAAGGACCCGACGAAAGTCGGGTTTTTATGTTGGTCATGGTTACGGGTTAAACTTGTGACCGGCAGACATCAACAAGACTAGATTCAGGTACAGCAACACGGCACACAATAATTGAGCCGACCTTTTCAAACGTTTTCTGCCCGGGTCGCCCACGATGATTCAAAAAGTTAAACATGAATCTTCCGTGAGAGATCGTCGACTCGGCGATGTCTATTTTGTTGAACGTATCCCCTAGCGTTGAGTCGTCGTGCGACTCTAGCTGAGCGCTAGGTACCCGAATGCCGCCCTTACGTAGTTCAATGAGAAGTTGGTCCTCGGGTAGAGAAAGTGTCAGTCTATCCCCACTGTTAACATCACAAAGTGTCACGTCCGCCCAGGGTAAAACATCAGGTAATCTAACATTCTCATCAACTTCCTGGCCGATACCAAATTCGAATTGTCCCGGTGTAATCATATGTCTCTTGCCAGTTACGCTTGTGCTTTACCTTACAATACACCCAAAGCTTTAGCTGCGGAATAACTGAGGGTTGTAAAATAGCTAACAGTCTAAAATCATGAAATCTTTATACTGCTGTGTACAGGGAGGAGGTGTTACATGTCACTGAAAAGTACCCAACAAGCCATTCGCGTCGAAGATGCATTCATCAACGACGACCTGAGCGAAAACGAGCAATAATCCACACTTTGTATGAATTCATACAGACCCGGCTTCGAGCCCCCTCTAAACTGAGCTTAGTGCCTGGGAACAAAGAGCCCTCGTGGCCCACCCAGAAGACGTGCACCAATTATCCCGCCAATGAGCGGGATTTTTTATGGCCCGCGTCAAACAACTAAAAATAAAATAGCCCGACTCGTAGGCGGGCTATTTTATGGTGAATGGCTGTATTAGAGCTTGTTAAGTAAGCGATCAATGCTTAATATGCTTTGGTCGGTTGTGCTGGCATATTCAAATGCTAAGCCTTTAATTTGTTTCATGACTGATAATTTCCTTGTTTGTGATTATTTGTTGAGCGTTTTTGTTAGTGGCCATAACACTACGTATTATACATGAATTTGCTTATTTGTCAATAATGTTTATGTTTTTACTAGTGCCCCGTCGTGCAATGTGAAGGTTACGTCGGTCTTGCCAGAAATTGATAGGTCATGCGTCACGGTGATGATGGTAGTGTTTTCGGTTTTAGCCAGGTCGTGCAGCAAATCAAAAATCATTTTGCCGGTTTTGCTGTCTAGGTTGCCGGTTGGTTCGTCGGCCAGGATGAGCTTTGGCTTATTGGCTAGCGCTCGAGCGATTGCTACACGCTGCTGTTGACCACCGCTGAGCTTGCCGGGCTTACGGTCTTGCTGATCAGCACTCAGCCCCACTTGCTCCAGTAATTCGGCGGCCCGGGCTTTGCGGCGGGCACGTGGCATATGCGCGAACTCCATGGGTAGCATGACGTTTTCGAGGGCGGTGAGGTTCGGCACCAAGTTATAGTTTTGGAATACAAAGCCAATCTTGCGTCCACGGTAGCCAATCAGCTTGTGGTCGTGCATTTTAGTGACGTCCTGGCCATCAACTACAATGCTACCGCTGGTTGGTTTGTCGAGTGCGCCGAGCAGGGTGAGCAGCGTACTTTTACCGCTGCCTGATTGGCCAACAATTGAGGCAAATTGCCCGTCTGGCACGCTGAAGCTAATGCCATTCACGGCGTGAACTGTAGTGTCGCCCGATTTAAAATTTCGTTTGAGGTCAATAACTTCAATCATGGTAACTCCTTATTCCACCCGCATTACTTCTGCTGGGCTGATTTTTGCAATGAACAGTGAGGCGATGCCGCTGCCGATAATGGCGATCAAAATGGCCGCGCCAAAGCCGTACAGAATGATGTCCCAGCCGACCGACGCGGTAATGTTGGTGACACTGCTTTGGACGCCGCCAAAGGCACCACGAACCGCCCGGCCACCAGGCCCACCCATAGTTTGGCTGGTAGCCGAACTGGTACTATTGTCCACCAGCATTTTGGTAATCGGATTAGCCGCAGCCACTCCAATCACTATGCCAATCACGGCAGCTAATGTCGTGAGCGTCACGGCTTCAGCCATAAACTGTCCGGCTACCTTCACGTTGCTGGCACCAATGGCTTTAATGACACCGATTTCGCGGCGGCGTTCACGCACAATCATGATCATGGTCATGAAGATGATGATTGCACCGGCCGCTACGGCACCAATGAGGCTGTACAGCGCAATGCTCTGGATGTTTTGCAGCGGCTTGATCGCCTCTTCGGCTTTTTCGGCATCGTTGGTCACATCTGCTGCCGAACCGAGGGCGCTTTTTACGGCAGTGGTGGTGCTGGAAACGTTTTCGACCGAGTCGACGGTAGCCGTTGCACTAGTAATGCTACCGACTTGGTCGGATAGTTTTTGGACGGTGGCCAGCGGCATAATGACCTGGTTGTTACTAAAGGTGTTGCCGGCGTCAAAAATGCCGACTACCGTAACTGTCGTGCCGTAGGCTGTAAATGTTGATCCAACACTTAAGTTATTCTTTTCAGCCAGGGTGCTGCCGATTAGCGCCACATTTTCGGTACTGTCGCCAGCAAAGACTTTGCCGTCCTTGAGCGTAAAGGTGCCGCCGCCCTGGGTACCCGATGAAAGGTTAGTGGGGTCGGTTGTGCCGTTCACCGTGACGGGTGGCGTGAATGTTCTAGCTACCGTTGGGGCACCAGTATCGCTTGACGAATTGCTGGGGCCGCCCATGGGGCCGCCACCTTCAATGCTGAAACCTTGACCGCTACGCTGCGAAAATCGCTGACCAAGATCACCGGCTTCAACTGCCGATTGCAAATTGGTATCATCGGTCGTTAAACGATCGCTCAAGCTTTCGCTGACTGATTTTACGTGAGCCAAGGCGTCAACTTTGGCCAGCTGCGTTTCGGTTAGTGCGGTGCCGCCGCCATCAAAACCGCGGGCACCAGCTGGCGAAATACTCACTGTGTTTCCGACTGAACTTTTTACTGAAGCAATCTTATCGCTGACCGCTTGGTTGGCCACTAACATAGCTAGTGCTAGCCCCAAACTTAGTCCCAGTATTAATACTAGAGCGGTGGTGCGAGTTACATTTCGAAAAGCGTTTCGAATGCCGCGCGTTATACCATTCATAGGTGTTCCTTTTTTACGTTATACCCGAACTGTAGCAGGCGGTGGCTTAGAACTTGCTTAAGGATTCCGTAATTAGTGGTCGCGGTTAGCCAGTAGGGCCATCAAATCGATCAAGCGACGTTTGCCGATTCCATTCATGGTAGTCTTCACCAGGTGCTGCAGTGACCGCTCAGAGTACTCATACGCTAGCTGTTCAACATACTCCCGAGCACCAGTATCAATCATGATTGTTTGGGCCCGCTTGAGTGAACTTTCGTCCACTGCATCGTTGCCAAGTAGCTTGAGGAACTGCTTGCAGACAGTCGGCGAGGCAAGCTCCAGTGTTTTTGTAACCAATACCGTACGCTTACCTTCGCGTAAATCACCAATAGTCGGCTTACCCGTTTTACGCTCATCCCCAAACATACCAAGCAAATCATCTTGCAGCTGGAAAGCTACCCCGTGATCATTGGCAAATCGCGTTAGCTGGTCAAGCTCCGTGTTGTCCGCACCGGCGAGTAAGGCACCTAGTCGGAGCGGTAAGGCCAAGCTGTAACTGGCCGTTTTATCACAATACATTTGTAGAACCTGGGCTTCGGTCGGCATAGTGGCACTGTACGGATAGGCGGTGTCGGCCACTTCGCCACCAATCTCTGTGATGATTGTTTGCTGCTGTATTTGCTGAGTCCGCATTAGAAGTTGCGGTTCAAAACCGCTGGCCATGAGGACCTGATTAGCCATGGCTGCACAGGTATCGCCGGCCAGGAGAGCCTGGGCTTCGGCAGCGTGCAGGGCATCGCGTGGCATCATTGTCCTACTGTAGCGATCAAAGTACACGCCCAGTATGTTGTGCCCGCCCCAGCGATGGTAATCGCGGTCGATAATATCATCATGAATTAGTAAGAAGGCATGCAGCAGCTCCTGGCTGGCCGCCACCCGCATAATCGGCAACTTCCGTCGACCGCCATAGCTCTCGTAGGCCAGTAGGCACAGTAACGGGCGCAGGCGCTTACCGCCGCGGGCCACCAGTACACTCAGCTGTTTTACCAGATCGTAATACGGCGCGTTTTGACTCCGGGCAGCCGCCCGCTGCTGCTTGAATATCAGCTGCAGTTGCGTATCAATGAGTGGTCGTTTGCCCTCGGCAAAATCGATGAATGTATTCTTAAGCATGGCTTCCCTCGTAGGCCTGTATAAATTGCAGTGCTTCGTCTCGGCCCTGCAAAGCAGCAGTAACCGATGCCTCAAGTGTATCAAGCCAACCCATAAATACCGTCGGATCCAGTTGGTCCGCCAGGCCGTCCAACACTTGCTGGGCGGCCCGAATGTGCTCGCGAATCAACGCGGCGGTTTCACCAATCGTGTGCTGCCAAAAATGCTGACGTAAGTCATCAATAGGGGGCACGGTGTGCTTGTCGCGAAGTAACATAGTCACGATTGCCGATAACTGGCCAGCCTGCAGGTCAGCTTCCCAGTCGTGGGCATCATCATTCAGTTGACGGGCAATTAAGAAGTGTTTGAAAAACGTTTGTAAGTCTACAACCTGCCGATGGTCGAGCGAGCCATGGTGTAGGTAGGCAACGGCGCAGGCCGCTAGGCTGTGGCCCAGCGAGCGCTCGGCCAGCTGCGTGTAATCACCGTAGTCCGGCAGCGTCTGTAATTGCAGCTGGCCGTTTTTGACTACTGCCCGGGCGTGCTGCTGCTCCCAATCATTGGCACCATCAATGGTGTCAAAGGTGGCCGTAACCAGTTCAGCAAATTTCGGATCGTCTGGAATGGCGGCCATAAAGTGGCCAAGACTCCGGCGGAGGGCCAGATTAGCAACATTAATTTGGTCCACCTCGCCCTGGCCATCCAATACATCATCATAGATCGTGTATGCCATCCAGCCATTAACGCTGGCTAGGTTTAGCTGCGTCAGCGTAGTGCTGGGGATTGTCCAACCGCCTGCCTGGGCAACCAGCGTGGCAGCGGCCGTAATTTGCTCCCCGGCTGCATCGTACATAACCTGGCGCGCAGTATCCAGGTAGCGATGCCGGAGCGCAGTGTTGGTAATCGACGCGGCATCTTTTTTAACTTGCACCATAAGCCGCGGCTCCCCTCGCCGCCGCGTAATAACCACGGGCGCATCCGTCACCAGGCTGTCGTAAGCCGTCAGGGCTTCTAGGGCAAATGCTGTGGTCAGCGCCTTTGAGCCCCCAAAGTGTTGCTGCTTGTTATAGACCGGATCAACGTACAGCGCAGCGGCTGGCCAATGGCCCGCTGAGCAGCTGGCTTGTAGTGCCTCAGCCAGGGGACGTAGCTGCGCTTTTGCTAGACCCACTTTACACCCAGCACTCAGCAACAACGCCTGTTGCAGAGCGCTTTTTACCGCTTGCCCAGTAATGAGCTGGGTGACTTTTGCGCGCAGTGCGGCCAGCTGACTACCCTTGTACCACCGACTCAAAAAGTAGAGCACCGGCGCTTCCCCAACATAATAATCTGACGTTAGACTGCCCGCTTCAATAGCGGCATCAAGGTAGTTGGTTAGGCCGGCTAATTCTACCGATTGCAAAGATAGCGCGTAGCCAATGTTTGCATTAACTGCCAGGTCAACGTGCTGCCATTGCGGTGCCTTGGCAGTATTAATCAGCCAGGTGTTATACGGCCCCCCGGGCTTGCCTTCGGCAGCGACAAGTAATCGGGCAAATTGACCAAGCCGAAAGCCGGTCAGCCAATTTGGGTCACTGCGGGCCAGCGCTGCCAGGGCGCAAGCCGTGTCGTCGAGATCGTCAGGGTAGGGTTCTTGCCGCTTGGCTTGACTCGCTTTGTCCCAGTAGTTCCAGGAACCTTGGGTACTTACCTGACTTTGTAGATACTTGGTGGCCTTAAGGCGAACATCTTCGGCACCCACGGCATCGTGTAAACAATCTAGGATCAGCATAGTTGGAAAAATAGTGGCCTGCTTACGCTTGGCGGCAAAGGGTTCAATCGTTGGACTGGCTAGGCCACCAAAGCTGCCATCTGCTGCCTGCTGATCCCGCAAGTAGGTAATGGTAGCTTGGGCATTCATGGCCGCTCCTGCCCCCGTAAACGCAAAGTGAAAACGGTGCCTGTTTCGGGATTGCTGGCTACGTTAATGCTGCCGCGGAAGTCGTGTTCGACATACTGCTTTGTCAGCGACAGGCCCAGCCCCAGGCCACTGCGCACCGACGACTTGGTGCTATAAAACGGCTCGAACAGCCGGTCGATGTTCTGGGGGCTAATGCCAACACCATGGTCAGTAATGGTAATAACGGTGTCCCTGTCTTTGGTATAGGCGCGGACTACAACTTCGGGGCGGGCTGGACTGGCAACTTTGTCGGAAGCTTCAACGGCGTTGGCCAGCAAATTAGCAGTGAGTTGGTTGAACTTAACCACGTCGCCGTACAGTTTGATATTTGCGGTCTTCTCGACCACCACGCGCACGCCTGCCTTACGTGCCCGATGCGTTAATAAGTGAGCCACCTGCCTGAGTTCCGAACCAACCGAAAAAACGCGCAGATCACTTTCCCGCTTAATTTGCTTACGAGCGGCCACCAGGTAGCGTTCCAGGTGATGCAGATTACGCTGCACCTGCCGTACCAGCTCGGAGTGTTGCTGCCGGTTTAGTTCTTCTAAGTGTAGGCTGGCAGCAGTCAGTGGGTTGGCAATCTCGTGCACCAGACTGGCCCCAATACGACCAAACTCGGCAAAGGGCTGCATTTCGAGCAGGCGGGCAAGCTGTAATTCTTCCAATTCATGGGTACGCTCAATAACTTTAGCTTCCAGATTGTCGCGCTCTTTTTGTAGGTCGGCTTCGCTACGTCGAGCACGTTTCAGCGACCGATCGGCTTCCCGATTCGACAACCAAGACACCAGCCCAATCACGATGAAGATGGCTATGTAGCCAACGGCATCAACATAATGATATTGTTGCTGCTCCCAGTCGGTTAGCGGCACCTGAATGCCACGGATTTGTATAAAGGTAATGACCAGCAACGCGGCGGCCACAACCAGTGAGGCAACTAGGGCGAGCGGAGCGGTTAATAGTACACCGGCAATCACAATGACGAGTGCAAACACCAGCTCGGCCTGGGCCAAGCGGAAACCCCACGCTAGCGCAAACTGCACGGCGCTCAAAAACAAGAATCCAATAAAAATGAAAGCGGCGACTCTGGGCTTGCCCCGCCGAGAAACAGCCAGCAGCGCTAAGACTGCCAGCCAAAACACAAATGTGTGCCAGACTGAATCAATCCGGTGCCCAATGTGAATCACGAAGAAGTCAAACAGAGTAAACAGCAGGGCAATACTGGCAATCACCAGCAGGCCGCAAAGCAGCGTGTTTAATATGAATTCACGCCGCCGACTGTCGGCATCGCTGCCCTGCGGTTTAATGAAAAGTAGGTATAAGTTTTGGAGGAACGGACGAACAGAAGTTTTCATAAGCTTATTGTATGTGCAACTGGGCATAGTTCATATGCCCAGTTGCGCGGGTTACTGTTCAGCAACAGTTCCCCATGGTGCAAAATCTTCGGCGGCCTGGCTAGCTGCCACACTAATGGCCGCTGAACCGCGGGCTGCCGGATTCTCGAGCACGGCCTGTAAAAGCTGACTCATTTATTTCCCTCCTTTCATGGTATTTTTGCTACCGTATTAGATACATCTAATTTGTAGCCGACGCCATGGACCGTTTTTATCAGATTTATTGCAAAAGGCCGGTCAACCTTATCGCGTAAGTGTTTAATGTGCACATCAATGGTATTAGTCCAGCCCTCTTCGTTGCTATCCCAGGCATACTGCAAAAGACTGGCTCGGGTTACGGCGGTGCCGGCATGCTGCATCATATATTCTAGAATGGAAAACTCTTTGCGGCGCAGGGGGATAGCTAGACCGCCACGTTCCACGGTGCGATTGGCACTATTAAGCGTTAGCTCGCCAACGACCAAACGAGGCTGGAGGGGTTCTTTAGGTACTTGTCGCAAGCAGGCCCGAATACGGGCCTGTAATTCTTCGACGCTGAATGGTTTGGTTACGTAGTCGTTGGCCCCGGCATCGAACAGGCTGACTTTGGTGCGCACCGAGCTCTCGGCCGTCAGAATAATAATAGGGGCTTTGAGGCCTTCGTCGCGCAGCTGGCGGCAAATGGTTAATCCCGACATGTCGGGCAGGCCTAAGTCGAGCAATATGATGTCGAATTTTTTGGCGGCCGCTTTGCGCAGGCCACTGGTGCCAGTTTTGGCGGTATCGACATGGTAGGCCGCCTCACGTAGGGCTTTGTACAGCGCCAGGGCGATGCCCGGCTCATCTTCGATCACCAGAATGCGCGTGACGTGATTCATTACCTCTTATTATTACGCCGCAAACATTAAATAATCATTAACTTTTTTGAGCTAACAGATACCACGAAATGCTTAAGATCATTAACCGTTCCGCTTTTTGCTAGCGTATTATTAAATTCTAATTACGAATAGCGCCCTAGGTCTGGCTAATAAACCAAACGCCCAAAAATAGTAGGGCGGAAAATACTGCCTTTTTTATAATGTCGTACTTGGCTATGTCTTCGTGGAAGATTGTTGGGAATAGTAGTGTCAGGACGATGCCGTACAGGAAGCCATAGAATACCTGGGTGCCGCCTAAAACTCCGACCAGCGCTACTGGCCCCATCGAAATCGCCAAGAAGGTTATGGCCTTTGATACGACAAATAATGACTCGTTGAGGAACATGATGGCCAAGGTGGTGTTACCAACGGTCCGGAAGCTTTTCCAGAACGCTTGGCGTACATTTTTAAATCCCAAGTACAGCACAATTCCACCGAGTACCAACCCCCAGCTTTCGTAGGCCAAAATTGGCACAAAGCCATCTAGGTCTACGGTGTATTTGATGGCTATGGAGGCAATGGCAAACAGCACGTTGGCAACAATGATGGCATAAAAAGCACTGCCTAGCTTTATTTTGCGCTCGACTTTATCGATGGACAGCCCTAGGATGGCAGCGAATACAATCACAAAACCGGCAAGCTGCAACATATTCAGTGGCTCATCAAGAAATAGCTGAGCGAAGACCAGGGTAAAAATGGGCGTCGTTTGCAGTAGGGCAATAATGTAGCTGGTCTGACTCTTCGAAAGCGCGTAAAAGTACAGGGCAAAGCCCCACATCGAAATCACGCCCGAGAACAGCACCAGTAGGCCGTTCTGCAGGCTGAGTGTTGGCATGCCGCCGATTAGCCAGGCAGCGGTACCGAATAGTAGGGCCACAATCGTGCCATAAATCGGCATTCCCCGGCTGTCCTTAACCTTGTGCTCGACAACATACTTATCGATGAAATTAACGACTGTGTAAATGGCGGGTGCCAGCAGGCTAAGGATAATCCAGTTCATTCGCTACATCATAACAAGTAACGGCTAATCGGTGTAATTATCGATGTTGTCGTCGCTGTAAACATTCTGATCAAGGAGCGCTTGATTGCTAGCATCCCCTAAATTGAAGCTGTCATCCTGGTAATCGGCATCCCCACCATTTTCTGATGTTAGGTTCGATTTAGAGTTCTTGGATAGCAGCAAATCTACAATTAGTGGCCGATGATCGGATGCCTTGTTGGTCACAAGATTGTACGGTCGCACCCATCTAGTTACTGCAAAGCGCTGCGTGGCATAGACATGATCAATAATTGGCTTATCGGTGTTATACGGGCAATGTCCCGAACGACCGGTGTAGGTATCCCAAGCGTTGCGGATAATTGCCGCACCGTTTACGGCCCGGGTCAGTCGACAGTACGGTATTTCATCACGGCTAATCACACCCTTCTCAGTTGATTTAAGCGAAAACGGAGAATTAAAATCACCCACCAAAATAACTGGGTGGGTTGCCTTGCGCTGTTTAACCCAGTCCGCCAGAATATCTGCTGCTGCCTTACGCTTCTGGGCCCCGCCGGCATCAGTACCACCAGGAGTTCCCGGCGGATTACACTTATACCGACATTCCTTGTTGTTACGGGCGACTAAATGGGCGCTTACAACATAGAGCTGATCTTCCGTCTTGGTATCTTTTAACAACACCCAGTTAAGCTTGTCGTTCAGCTGAAATTTTTTGGTCTTTTTGTTGTAGGGGGCATCTTGATAGGGGAAGGCGATGGTACCGGTTTTTACGGCAGTGAACCTGTCGGTCTTCCAAAAAATTGCTCGTTGCCCGGCTCGTCCACTGGCCTTAGCATTGGTGGGCAATGCGCGGTAGCCGTTCCCGGTCATGCGGTCCTTTACCTTACCGAATTGGTTGTCTACAGTATCGAGCTCCTGCACACCGACAATATCAACGTTGCTCGATATCATGGTATCGGCAGCTAAATGGGCGCGTACCAGCGTATTAACGCCAAATTTATTATCATGCGGTGGCGCTTGAGGGTAACCAGCACCAAGCACGTTATAACTGGCCACTCGTATGGTGTTTGGATTACCCTTGGGCTTTGTAGCGGTATCGGCGTGGCTGGCAATAACGTAATAAGCGCCACCGATGGCTACCGACACTACCACGATGGCCAATACAAAGATGTGAGCCACCCCTGCGCTATTAAGCTTTTTTCGCACCATAGTTTTTGAAGTCCTTATGTTTGTCTTAAATTCTGCCTTAAGCATAAGCCGAGACAGTTAAAATAACAATACTAGCGACTAGGTACGGTTTTTGGTCATCAAACGTAAGTTTGACAGGTATTCCGAGGGCTTCAGCTTGGGGTGATTGCCCAAATACGCTAAGTGCTTCTCGACGAACGATAAGTTTTCATCTTGTAATGGCGTGTAAAAGGTCCGGGTGTTGTACTGCGGATCGGTAATCATACGTTCTAGTTCTTGTTTGATGGCGGTAGCTTCCTCAGAAGCCATAAAATTCCGCCGGTATTCGTTGGCGGTGAGGGCCATGACTAGACTGTCTTTACTTGTTTAGGTTTTTTTACTTCTTTGCGGCCTCTGTCTTTTGACATGTCCTACTCCTTGGTTGGTTGCCACGAGTCACTTCCCGGGAGCAGCTAGGTGCTTCTGTTTGAGGTATCGTTACTCTTATTGTATAACTTACCGCCGTAAATACCTAATAGCTTTGGGCTGTTTAGCAGATAAGGTCTTTGTCGATTTGAACGTTATCGGCAATTTGGGCCAGCACCACTTCCCCAGTAAAACCGGCTGTTTTACAGTTTGCCCTCGCGTCTTCAAGATCGCCAGCACCGAGTACCCAGTTAGGTAGACCCCTCAGCTCACTATCGGCCGGAATGTCACCGGCAACCTGCTGCCAAATGTCGGCGCTAGAGTAAATACCGACTGGCATACCATTTGCTTCAAAGGCTTGCGTCATACCCTCCATGGCCGCCACATTACGCGGCTTATCGTTAAAGAACCATGAGTAATTGGGCTCCACATCGAGCCACACCGGCAGCTTATCGGCGTCTTGCTGGGCGGCCACCTTTATATCCTGCTCGGCCAGCATGGCACCATACTCGTAATCACAGGCTAAGCTATCGTCACCCTCACAGGTGCCGTAGCGGTTACTGCCCTCTTGAGGCCATTTGGAGGCTAGTTTGCTGCCGGGGTTTCCAATGTGTACGTATGTAGCGGCCGCTGGCTGCGAGGTATCACCAGTCGAATCTTTAGCCCACGTAATTTGCTCCTCGAAGCAGTCATTAAAATTATTAGCCAATGTGCCGTTTAAGCCAACAATGCCAAACGGCTGATCTTCCGACAATTTAGTATCACATTGCGGGAATGAAACATCATAGCCTATCTGGTCGCCAGCCTGTGCCGGGGCAGATTCCGTTGGTGTGGCATCCGGCACTACTGGCTCGGCATTTGTTTGTTTTTCTGAGCAGCCAGCTAAGGCTAGCGCTACTGCGGCCCCTGATAGTACTCGTTGCGTTGCCGTTAACTGTTCGCTCATAATTCATGTGCTCCTTGCTCAAGCAGTAAAGGAGTATCTTGCCACATTCTATAAGGAGGGGCTGTTAGTTATTGCACTATGGCTATTGGCAGCGCCTTGACATAACATACTACCTTGTATAACATAGTAGTGTATGAATAATTCTACTGACCCAGAAGAAATTCTCAACCAATCCGAGATACAGATGCGCAAAGGCGTACTAACTTACTGTATATTACTGCTGCTGAGCGAGCGAAAAGTATATACGTCGGAGATTATTCGTTCGCTACGCCAAGCTGAATTAATTGTTGTTGAGGGTACGCTCTATCCACTGCTAAGCCGTTTGGCGCGCGATAAACTTTTAACCTATGAGTGGCAAGAGAGCGAGCAAGGCCCGCCTCGTAAATACTATTGGTTGACCGATGAGGGCAAAGCACTCAAAGCCAGTCTTAAGAAAAGCTACCACACCTTACACGCCTCAATTAAAACTCTAGAAAAGGGAGCCAAGTAATGAATGAAGTAACTCGTATACATCTTGGACGCCAGTCGTTCACTATATCGGTCGAAGCCCATCGAGCGCTCAAAGCGTATTTGGTCGAGATTCAAAAGCAGGTGGCGGATGACGATGTAGCCAATGAAGTAGAACTGCGCATGTCTGAGCTGCTTGGTGAGCGCGGTGTATCAGGAGAAAAAGTAATACTACCCGAAGATGTCGATTTCTTAAAGCAGCAGCTCGGCAATCCTACCGATTTTTCGGATGAGGAAAGCTCCAAGGCATCTAAGACTGATGAGCCCGCAGAACGCCGACTATTTCGTGATACTGACGCTGCCATGCTTGCAGGTGTATCGGCAGGCGTTGCTAATTACTTTGGCCTGGATACTGTTCTGGTGCGTTTGATCTTTGTACTACTTACAATATTCGGTGGCGGCTTGGGGATCGTGTTGTATGTAGTATTGTGGTTGGTCGTTCCGCCGGCCACCACTGCCAGCGAAAAATTGCAGATGCAGGGCAAATCGGTAACCCTCGGCGCGCTTAAGGATTCAGTCAACAAGGCGGGTCTATCCGATGCGGCCCGGCGAGCCAATGGTTCATTCCTGTCGATTATAAATAGCATTCTTGGCGCAGCCATTAAGATAATTGGTGTGGGCTTTATTGTGGCTGGTACCCTGATGATTCTTGCCTTAGTTGCTCTCAAAACCTACATGCTTCTGCACCATGGACAGCTATTTGAAGAGAACCTCTTTCCGGTCGACTTTCGAGAGCAGTGGCTCATGACTCTCGGCATGATTTTAACTGCTATCGTGGCGGTATTCTTGGTACTTTTCGGCGTAGCCAACCTGAAACGGAAGTGGCCAGTACGAGGTTGGGTAACTGCCGTACTGGTAGGGGTGTTCTTGGTGGGTTTAACAGCCAGCATGGCATTGTCTGCCGATATCGCGCCCCGGGTACGAGAGCGCTATGAGGAATCATTGCATACTACCGCTATAAAAAATATTCAGCCATTTGATAAGGTTACCACCACGGGTGGCATAGATATTGCATATGTTACTTCACCCACGTATTCGGTAAACCTCCACTATTCTGGTCAGCCTGACCTGTCAAAAATTAAAGTTGATGTGCAGGGCAAAACCCTTCACATAGATTCAACCACTTTTGACGGCAGCAAGCATTGCGACATGCTCTGCCTGTTCCCTGAGTACAACATGACTGTGGAGATCTTTGCACCAAACGTGCAGGACTTTAACACCTCTGGCAAGGCTGAAGTCTTTTTCCCGCACCGTCCTGAAATCAACTAGATCAAAGGGGTTTACGCCGTAAGTCGTTTGATAGCCATGGCGAAGGCGGCCTGTTTGAGATCGGTTTTGTCTTGTTGGGCGGCTTCATACATATCTTGGACTGCCTTTTCCATCAAGTCCGTCAGCTGTTTGTTCACCTTGTCTTCGCTCCAGTGCTCGTCGTTCTTGTTCTGCAGCCATTCCAGATAGCTGACGATGACACCTCCGGCGTTGGCAACAACATCCGGCAGAATAACTTTGCCTGCAGCGGTTAGATAGTCGTAGGCTTCGCTGGTAATCGGGCCGTTAGCCATTTCCACGATGTACTTGGCGCGGACGTTCTTCATGTTCTGGGCCGTCAGTGAATCTTCCAGACCGGCGAGGACTAAAATGTCGACGTCCATACCCAACAAGTCTTCATTAGAAATAATTTGCGTGTCATCGGACATATAGTCTTTAAAGCGGCCTCTGTCTGCCTTGAATTCCTGTAGTTCCGTAGCATTTAAACCGGCTTCGCGTTGAATTCCCGCTTGCGAATCACTGGCCCCAACCAGCTGCCAGTTAGGGTTAGTTACTTCGGCAACCGTACCAAAATAAGAGCCGACGTTACCAAAACCTTGGACGGCAAATGTGAAATTTTCGTCAGATTTGCCCATCAGCCTTAGCAGTTCAGCCAGAGCAATGACACCGCCCCGACCTGTAGCGGCAGTCCGACCGGCGCTACCGCCGTTGGCGATATTTTTGCCCGTAAAACTGGCTACGTCTGCAGCCCCCGACAGCTTACCAAACTCGTCAACCATCCAGTCGATTATTTTGGAGTCGGTGTTTACATCGGGAGCTGGCACGTCTTTTTCGGAACCAATGTGCGGCTGCAAATGCCTGACATACTTCCGGCTGAGTTCTTCCAGCTCCGCTTCATTTAGCTCGCGCGGGTTGACGGCAATACCGCCCTTGCCACCGCCCATGGGAATATTTACAGCTGCAGTTTTGAGACTCATGAGCGTGGCCAGCGCCTGCACCTCGTCAAGATTAACGTCTGGGTGGTATCGTATGCCGCCCTTGTATGGCCCGCGCTTGTTATTGTGTTGCATGCGGTAGGCCTTAAAGGATTTGCCGTTATCTAGGGTAATGTCGAAGGCATGCTCTTTGTTAAAAGCTTTCAGCTGATCAATTACTGCTTGGGGAATATCCAATCGCTGACCGACGGAATCAATTAGGGAATGTACTGCACTCAACATACCGGGGCCTCAACTTTCTGCTTTAAAACTCATGCTCTGCTCGTCAGTTAATAATAAACCCTCCTCATAAAATGAGCTAGCGTACAAAAAAAGAGGCACCGATGTGCCTCTTTAAAACTTGGAAGATTTGCACCCACAGATGTGGCCTACTAACTAACAGAACCATTGAACTTACTAACTTGACTGGCCACATATGAAGTACAGAATGCTGTATCACATATATCTTCCACGAATAAAATACCAAACTTAAAATAGGCCGTCAAGACTTTTTTTGGTTAGTTCTAGCTGCAGAACCAAGAACCTAATTAAGCAGGACATCATGCTGAATCCTTGGAAGCAAGCTAGTGGTTTAAAACCTGGAAGTGGGACACAATTCAATAACTTGACCTTACCCAAGTAAGATCTTTATATCACTGGGTATGAATTTGCAAATAACGATCTTGTGTTGCCTGAAGTGTAGTCAATACACCCTTTACGTATGCTTTGGCTACAACATGCCATTGATAGTCACCATCGGGCATGTTTTTGGAGAGACTCACCACGCTAGGCTGGCTATTGGCGTCGGAGTACGTCACTACCTGATCCGATGGTGTGGTGGTTGGATACGTTGCTTGACCTATAAAACGTATTTGTACTTCATACATAGTTGCGAGCTTGTGCGGAGCCCATTGAAAGGTAGTCTCGTTTTTGTTTGTCAGTAGACCACCGCTAGGACCTAAAGCAACAAAATTACCATCATCATAGTCTGGAGTACTCGGTGTCTGGGGTTGAGCTGAAGCTGGAGCTGGAGTTTTAGCCCCTGACTTTGGGGTACTATTGGGTGTGGCATGACTAGTAGAGCTACTGGCAGGAGTGTAGGCCTTATCTGTACTTTGCTTCGCACGCCACACATACCAGCCGACAAAGCCAATTAGCCCAACGATAACTAATATTAGGACGGTCTCGACTACAGCAAAACCTCGGGAATCTTTGTGTATTTTCATATATTTTAAGCATATGGTTTTAATAGAGAGTTTGCAATAAAAAAGACCTCAAAATACTGAAGTCAAAGGTGCAATCGAATTGGAACCTTATCTTGTCGGAGTTAGTCAGGTAGCTGAAAGTTTACAGGGGTGGGTCAGTGTTGCAGTACTCTACCGCGGCAAGCTAGAACCATAGGTAACATAGAGCGTCAGCATTAACGCATCATCATAACGCTTATTGACAATTATGCTTTTATCATATATAATATGATACATGTTCGGAAAACGCTTACCACACAAACGCAACGATGGCACACCGCAGCCTGCTACACCTCCAGTTAGTAGAATGGAGTTTGAAGGCGATGTAATTGGTTATCTAGCAAGTGCAGGCTACAAAGATATATCTACTGATGAGGGTGTCAATAAGGCTGCTCGGCTTGCAGCTCAATATCCTAAAGAGATTGTTTGGGCTGGCGAGATAACATTAGCCCGAGGAATGATTAAATTAACGAACCCTGAACTTGATGATGAGCAGCTTCAAATTGCTGCGCAAGAATCAGCTATACTTGTTTTGCAAAGCATGGGCATCGAGCTACCCCCTGAAGAAGGCTGGACTCCTGAAACAAAATGGCCTGCAGGAATATTTGATAGTACTCCTCCAAACATTCTGTAGCGTCCTGGGTGCACATTGTGCAAATCAAAAAACCCTGTCGAAAATGAACAGGGTTGATAGTGCTTATGGTTGCCCAATTGCACTCGAATTGGAACCTTATCTTGTCAGAGCTAAGTAGGTGGTTAGAGATTTATAGGGGTAGGTCGATGCTGCAGTACTCTACCGCAGCAGACTAGAACCTGAGCTAGTTAAACTCGATGGACTGGAGCAACAGCTTAATGTCTTTCCACTCATCACTACCAACCTGCTCTTCGTAAGTAAGGCTGGTGGTATCTTTTTGACCCATTGCAAATCCCCCGGAGCCACCCAGATAGTATTTATTGGCAAGCGGATAGCCGTAATAGTGTGTCTCGCCATTTTTACCCACAACGCTCAGCTGAGCGTTAGCCGTGCTATTTGATTCGGGTTTGTTACTCTGTGCAATCATTACTCCGTTAGTTAGATTTTCAGCCGTTAAACCATTAAGATTCTGGGGGCTATTCTCCATGGTCGGATTTGCATCGTAAACGAAAAGGCTAAATGTAAAGGCACCCTGTGCTACTGGACGCGTCGTATTAGTCGTGATGTCCAGTTCCTGTTTTTGATACTTTGCCAATGAAGGCTCGATTGATAATTCTTTTATTGTCCACTCAGCTGGATACTTAAAAGTGAAATTCCCAACAGTTGAGGAGTACGCTTGCCAGTTAGCATAGGGCTCTACAGCCTTTTTGGCTGGAGCGGGCTTAGTTGCGCTGGATGCACTAGTAGTGTCCTTGAGGCTTTCATCCGCTTTATTATTAGCATTCCAGACGTACCAACCTGTAAAGCCGACTATTCCGACAGTAACTAGCATTAATAAGATGTGTAGGGCGCTAAAGCCGTCTGAGTTTTTGAGTGTTTTCATATGCTTTAAGCATAAGCTTAGAGTTAATTGTTAGCAATAGAAATTACCAAACAATACTCGAACCTATTTAACTGGGGTGGTAAATAAAAAGAGATTCGCTGTTGTGCGAATCTCAATCTGGTATTCAATCTTGGTTGCCCAAGTGCATTCGAATTGGAACGTTATCTTGTCGGAGTTGAGTCGGTGGTTAGCAATCTATAGGGGTGGAGCGGTGTTACAGGACCCTACCGCAGTGGACTAGAACCTTAGTATGACTGGAGGCTTGCCTGGAGGACCTTAAGGATATTACTGCGAGCGGCAACGTCCTTATCCTGGAGTGGCGAACCATCAAATGAAGCATCACCATTACATGGCCCTTGGTTCGTACTTGGCAGTGCGTACCGTCCATCATTTAATTTGATAATACGACCTTCTAGCGGATCACCCTTAGTATCAATTAACTCACCCGTCACTTCTGTGGGCTGCTGTCTTACTTCTGCAGCATCCTTTAGGACCTTAATGGTGACGAGCTTCTCGCATGAGTTAACACCATTTGGGTCAATATATGAATACTTTGCAGCGTTCGCTTCATCAAGAAAACTCTTGAGGCTAAAGTCAATCTTACTTCCACTTACCTTGCTTATAAGATCTGTGGTTTTGTCGTTGAGACTTACTGCAAGCTTCAGCTCAGTTATCTTATAGCGAGCGTCGTTTTGGTGATCCAATCTACTAGCATTCGATTCTGAGCTCGTTTCTTTATTCGCTTTGTTCAATGTCTTTGTTGCATCCTGGTTGGCGTTCCAAACATACCAACCTGTAAATCCGATGATGCCAACGATTACTAAAACTAGTAGTGTATGTAGCGGGCTAAAGCCGTCTTCGTTTTTGAGAGATTTCATATGCTTTAAGCATAAGCTTAGAGTTAATTGTTAGCAATAGAAATTACCAAACAATACTCGAACCTATTTAACTGGGGTGGTAAATAAAAAGAGATTCGCATAG